>NZ_JBHVKW010000103.1:0-31052 GCF_042797905.1 Amycolatopsis sp. NPDC057786 | reverse complement strand
CAAACGCTACATAGCCCGCGAAATCCACCAAACCCTCATCGCAGACCTCGCCAACCTCACCCACACCCCTTGACATCAATAGGAGCATCTTTCGCAACCTTCAACGTTGCGAAAGTGGCTTTCGCAACACCACCTCCGGAAGATGACCTGGCCGGAACCCGCGGAGGTACCGCTAGAGCTTCACAGCCGTCATACCGCTGATCGGGTTGGCTACCGTCACGAACGGCTGTGTCACCGACCACTACGGTCACATCCGGACGCATGTACGCAAGCGGGGAACACAGGAGGCACAGTGACCGAGCCCGGCTACGCCGACGGCGCGCAGCAGCAGCCCGGAACGCCGGCGCGGGACGCCCAGTTGCTGGAGCGGACCGTGTTCGAGGTCAAGCGGATCATCGTCGGCCAGGACAGGCTCGTCGAGCGGATGCTGGTCGGCCTGCTGGCCAGGGGACATCTCCTGCTCGAAGGTGTGCCCGGCGTCGCGAAGACCCTCGCCGTCGAGACCTTCGCGCGGGTGGTCGGCGGTTCGTTCTCGCGGGTGCAGTTCACCCCGGACCTGGTCCCCGCCGACATCCTCGGCACCCGGATCTACCGCCAGGGCGCCGAGCGGTTCGACGTCGAACTCGGCCCGGTGGTGGCGAACTTCGTGCTCGCCGACGAGATCAACCGCGCGCCGGCGAAGGTGCAGTCGGCGATGCTCGAGGTGATGGCCGAGCGGCACGTGTCGATCGGCGGCCAGACCTTCCCGATGCCCGACCCGTTCCTCGTGCTCGCCACGCAGAACCCGATCGAGAACGAGGGTGTGTACCCGCTGCCCGAGGCGCAGCGCGACCGGTTCCTGTTCAAGATCGTCGTCGAGTACCCGACGGCGGAGGAAGAGCGCGAGATCATCTACCGGATGGGCGTCACTCCGCCCACCCCGCAAGAGGTGCTGTCCCCTGGCGAACTGGTCCGCCTGCAGGGAGTGGCCTCGCAGGTCTTCGTGCACCACGCGCTGGTCGACTACGTCGTCCGCCTCGTGCTCACCACCCGTACCCCGAACGACCACGGCCTCGCCGATGTCGCGGGCTGGGTGTCCTACGGCGCCTCGCCGCGTGCCAGCCTCGGCATCATCGCCGCCTCGCGGGCGCTGGCCTTGGTCCGCGGCCGGGACTACGTGCTGCCGCAGGACGTCGTCGACGTCGTTCCCGACGTGCTGCGCCACCGGCTCGTGCTGTCCTACGACGCGCTGGCCGACGGCGTGCCCATCGACCACATCATCACGCGGGTGCTGCAGACGGTGCCGCTGCCGCAGGTCTCGGCCCGCCCGCAGGGCGGCGCCGGACAGAGCGGCCCGGTCCCGGCCGGCGCACCGGTCAGGTAGGGAAGCGAGCGTGAAGAACGAGAAGGGCGAACGTCCTTCCTGGGCGCCGCCGGTACTCCGCGGGGAGCGGATGGAGGCGGGCCTGCGCACGCTCGAACTCGACGTGCGCCGCCGTCTCGACGGTCTGTTGCAGGGAAACCATCTCGGCCTGGTGCCGGGCCCCGGTTCGGAACCGGGGGAGGCCCGGCCGTACCAGCCGGGTGACGACGTCCGCCGGATGGACTGGGCGGTCACCGCGCGGACGACGAGCCCGCATATCCGGGAGACCGTCGCCGACCGTGAACTGGAGACGTGGCTGGTGGCGGACGTGTCCGCGAGCCTCGACTTCGGCACCGCGCTGTGCGAGAAGCGCGACTTGGTCGTCTGCGCGACGGCCGCGGTCGCCCATCTGACCGGTGGTGGCGGCAACCGGATCGGCGCGCTCGTCTCCAACGGGGCGGGCAGCATCACGCGGATCCCGGCGCGCGGCGGGCTCCCGCACGCGCGGGGCCTGGTCCGCAAGATCGCCGAGACCCCGCGTGCCGAGGAAGGTGTCCGCGGGGATCTCGCCGCGGCGCTGGAAAAACTGCGCCGTCCGCCCAGGCGCCGCGGGCTCGCCGTCGTGATCTCCGACTTCCTCGGCGACACCGAATGGCAGCGGCCGTTGCGCGCGCTCGGCGGGCACCACGATCTCATCGCCATCGAAGTCCTCGACCCGCGCGACATCGACCTGCCCGACGTGGGCACCGTCGTGCTGGCCGACCCGGAGACAGGGAAACAGCGCGAAGTGCACGCTTCGGCCTTGCTGCGCAAGGAATTCGGCGCCGCGGCGCACGCTCATCGGCAGGAGGTAGCGGCCGCGCTGCGCCGGGCCGGTGCCGCGCATCTGGTGCTGCGCACCGATTCGGACTGGATCGCGGATATGGTCCGGTTCGTGGTGGCCCGCAAGCGCCGCTGGTCCGGTGGTGTCGCGTGAGTCTCTCCGGATTCGCGTCGCCGTGGTGGTTCCTGCTGCTGCTGGCGGTCGCCGCGGTAGCGGTGGGCTACGTGCTTTCCCAGCGCGCGCGGCGCAAGCGCACCATGCGGTTCGCCAACCTGGAACTGCTGGAGAAGGTCGCGCCGAAGAGCCAGGGATGGGTGCGGCACGTTCCCGCCATCCTGATCGTGCTTTCGCTGCTGGTGCTCACCGTCGCGCTCGCCGGGCCGACGGCCGAGCAGAAGGTGCCCCGCAACCGGGCCACCGTGATGCTGGTGATCGACACCTCGCTGTCGATGGAGGCGACCGACGTCGCCCCGACCCGGCTGAAGGCGGCCCAGGAGTCGGCGCGTTCGTTCGCGCAGAACATGACCCCTGGCGTGAACCTCGGGCTGATCTCCTTCGCCGGGACGGCGACCGTGCTGGTCGCGCCGACCACCGATCGCGGCGGCGTGGTGAAGGCGATCGACAATCTCAAACTGGCGCAGTCGACGGCCACCGGCGAAGGGATTTTCGCCGCGTTGCAGTCGATCGAGAGCTTCTCGGCGATCGTCGGCGGCGCGGAAGGTCCGCCACCCGCCCGGATCGTCCTGATGAGTGACGGTAAGCAGACCGTTCCGGACGACCTGTACGCCCCGCGAGGCGGCTACACGGCAGCGCAGGCGGCGAAGCAGGCTCAGGTGCCGATCTCGTCGATCTCGTTCGGCACCACGCACGGTTCGGTCGACATCGACGGCAAACCGCAGGACGTGAAGGTCGACGACGAATCGCTGGAGGAGATCGCACGCCTTTCCGGCGGCGACTTCTACAAGGCGGCGAGCGCGGACGAGCTGAAACGCGTGTACGACGACCTCGGCGAGCAGATCGGATACGAGCTGAAGGACGCCGACGCGAGCAGGCCTTGGGTGATTCTCGGGACTTTGGTGTTGATGATCGGGGCGGCGGCTTCGCTCTTCCTGGGGCAACGACTGCCGTGATTTGGCTCCCGGGAGTGCTATGAAAGGTCCTTTCCTTGCAAAATTTGCAAGGAAAGGACCTTTCATAGCATGGGGGCCACGTCTCAGGGAGTCGCGAAGCCGTTCTGCCGCCAAGCCTCGTAGACGCTGATCGCCGCGGTGTTCGACAGGTTCAGCGACCGGCTCGTCGGCAGCATCGGCAGCCGCACCCGGTCGGTCACCTGGGCGGACTCCTGCACTTCCGCGGGCAGCCCCGCCGACTCCGGCCCGAACATCAGGACGTCCCCTGGCTCGTACGCGACGTCGGTGTGCAGCCGCGTCGCCGAAGCGCTGAACGCGTACACGCGGGCGGGCAGCAACGCCGCCCAAGCCGCGTCGAGATCCGCGTGCACGTGGACGCGCGCGAGGTCGTGGTAGTCGAGCCCGGCTCGCCGCAACTGCTTGTCCTCCAGCGTGAAACCGAGCGGCTCCACCAGGTGGAGCTCGCAGCCGGTGTTCGCGGTCAAGCGGATCGCGTTACCCGTGTTGGGCGGGATTTCCGGGCGGTAGAACAGGATGCGGAACACGAGGGTTGATCGTCTTTCGTTCACGGGCGCTTCGCCTGAGCGCGGCCGGGTGGCCATCAAGCCGGACGAGCATGAGGCCCGCCCGTGACCATCCCACCACAGGAGGGCTTCATGCCTTCGCTCCCTCACCCCCTGTCGCGGCGTCGCTTCCTCGGATACGGCTCCGCCGGCGCGGCCGCGGTCCTGCTGGGGACCGGTGCCTGGAACGCCGCCGGCGCGATGCCGCTCGCCGGCGGTACCGGTAACCCGTTCACCCTCGGTGTCGCGTCGGGTGACCCGTTGCCCGGCGGCGTCGTGCTCTGGACCAGGCTCGCGCCGAAGCCTTACGAGGCCGACGGCTTCGGAGGTATGCCGCGGACGCCGGTCCGCGTCGAGTACGAGGTTTCGCTCGACGAGCGCTTCCGCGCGGTGGTCCGCCGCGGCTCCGTGGTCGCCACGCCCGAACTCGGTCACTCCGTGCACCCGGAGGTCCACGGTCTCGCGCCGGACCACGAGTACTTCTACCGTTTCCGCACGGGCGGCGAGATCTCGCCGGTCGGCCGCACCCGGACGGCGCCGGTCGCGTGGTCGTCGCCGCGTGAGCTGAACTTCGCGTTCGCGTCCTGCCAGAGCTGGGAGGCCGGGCACTTCACCGCGTACGAGCACATGGCGGCGGAGGATCTCGATCTGGTCGTGCACCTGGGCGACTACCTCTACGAAAGCGGTGTCACGGGTATCGGCCGCGGAACGCCGGTGGGGCCGCAGTTCAAGGGCGAGACCTTCGACCTGGCCCGCTACCGGCTCCAGTACGCGCTCTACAAGAGCGAAGCGCCGCTGATGGCCGCGCACGCCGCCTTCCCGTGGATCCACGTCAACGACGACCACGAGGTGGAGAACAACTGGGCGGGTGACATCTCCCAGATCGACAAGGAACCGGACCAGGACCGCGCGGTGTTCCGGCAGCGGCGGGCCGAGGCGTTCCAGGCGATGTACGAGCACCTGCCGTACCGCATCGCCCAGCTGCCGAAGGGACCGGACGCGCGGCTTCACCGGCGGCTGAGCTACGGCACGCTGGCCGACTTCACCATGCTCGACACCCGCCAGTACCGCGACGACCAGCCGTGCGGTGACGGCCAGTCGGCGAACTGCACCGAACGGTTCGACGAGAACCGCACCCTGCTCGGCTCGGAGCAGCGGAACTGGCTGCTCGACGGCTTCTCCCGGTCCCGCGCGCGGTGGCAGATCCTCGGCAACCAGGCGCCGATGGGCCAGACCGACACCGACGCGGGCGAAGCGACGAACGTCTACCTCGACCCGTGGGACGGCTACGTCGCCGACCGCGACCGCGTGCTCGCCGCCGCGCAGGATCGCGGGGTCCGGAACCTCGTGGTCATCACCGGCGACAGGCACCAGAACTACGCCTGGGACCTCAAGCGTGACTTCACCGACCCGGATTCGCCCACCGTGGCGAGCGAGTTCGTCGGGACGTCGATCACCAGCGGCGGCAACGGCGCCGACATGACGCCCGGCGGCGAGAACCTGCTGAAGGCCAACCCCCACATGAAGTTCTTCAACGGCCAGCGCGGCTATGTCCGGGTCAACGTCAACCGGCAGCGCTGGCGGAGCGACTTCCGGGTGGTGCCGTTCGTCAACACCCCCGGCGCGCCGATCAGCACGCGCGCCAGCTACGTCGTCGAAGACCGGCGGCCCGGCGTTCAGTCCGCCTGAGCGGGCAGGAGGGCGGCGTACACCTCGCGCACGGACGCGGGTGGCGCCGCCTTCCTGAGCGTCTTCGGGTCGACGAAGACGTACCGGGTCTTCACTTCGGTGCACAGGCCGCCGTCGCGGGTGATCTCGAAGTCGATGACCAGCGAGGTCGTGCCGAGGTGCTCCAGGTACACGGCCACGACCAGTTCGTCGTCGTAGCGGCAGGGCGCGCGATAGCGGAGGTTGGACTCGGCGACGACGACGTCGACACCGCGGGCCAGCGCCTCCTGATGGGAGCCGAAGAGGGCTTTCTCCACCTCGAACATGGCCATGTCGACGTAGGCGAGGTAGTTCGCGTTGAACACGATGCCCTGCCCGTCGCATTCGTGGTAGCGCACGCGCAGCGGCATTTCGACGATCGGTTTCCGTGGCTCGGTCACGGATCCCAACCTACGTGAAGGGCTCCTTCCCCCGCATTCGGCGGAAGGAGCCCTTCACGTGGCTCAGTCGATGAAGTCGATGTTCGGATGACGCGGCGATTCGCCGTCGAACAGGTGCCGGTCACGGCCCTTCAGGTGCAGATCGAAGAACGCGCCGATGTAGTCCCGTTGCGCGGCCAGTGAACGGCGGGGATCGATCGTGCCGATGACCGCCTCACGCTTCTCCTGCGCCACTCGCGAGCCGAGCTGCGGCACCATGACCTGCAGATCGCTGTACGCCATATGCGTGCTTCCGCCGCGCAGCAGCAGGTCGCGTTTCCAGCCCCGCTGGTTGGCCCAGAAGTCCGCCCAGCTGCGGTCGAACTCGGGCTGCCGGTGCGTGTGCTCCAGCGGCTTCCCGTTCTCGTCGACGCCCTCGGCGCCCATCAGGAGGAACGGCCGGTCGAGACCGCGCTTCGTGACTTCGCCGGGCACGTACGGGCTTCCCGGCGGGTAGCCGAAGGCGGTCGCCATCGCGCCGTCGAGGTTGATCCCCGCGTCGACACGGCGGTCGTGGACCATCGTCTCGCCCGCGGTGAACCCGCCGTAGGAGTGACCGTAGGCGCCGACCCTGGACAGGTCGAGCGACCAGCCGAGCCCGCGGGGGAGCGGCCGGTTCTCCGCGTCCGGGTTCTGGCCGCGGGTGATCTTCGCCAGCTGGTCGAGGACGAACCGGCTGTCGGCGACCCTGGCGTCGAGCGCCTTCTTCATGAACTCGGGTCCTTCGCCCGGCGGAAGAGCCGTTTCGAGCCGTCCGCCGGGGAACTCGACCGCGGCGCTCTCGTAGGTGTGCGAGAGCGAGACGACGACGTAGCCCCGGCTCGCCAGATCGTCGACGATCGCCGAGTACGTCTCCCTCGGCCCGCCGAAACCAGGGGAGAAGAGCGCGACCGGCTTGGGCGCGCCGTGCGCCGCGGGAACGCCGACCTCGGCCCGCCGCTTCGCCGACGCCCAGTCGATGGAGCCGACCGGTAGGCCGAGGTAATCCTCGCCGGACAGGGCCTGGTCGATCACTCCGCTGATGCCGGGCGTGAGCCACGGCGCGCGCGGTCCGTCGGCGAAGCGGTCCGCCGGGTAGGTGACGGTGACCATGAGTTCCCGGCGCCGCTCCGGTTTCCACGGATCGGGCCGGGACGGGTCGACGAGATGGAGGTCGGTCGTGCCGACTTCGTACTGGCCGGTGAGGGCGGGTGCGGTGAGCTTGGCCTGGTCGGCCGCGACGGCGGGGGCCGCCGTGGCGAGTCCGCCCGCGAGCGCGAGGCCCGCGATCAGCGCCGAACCTCGCATCACCCTGGTGTGTCTCGATGACCCTGTCTCAGGTAGACCATGTTGCGACGACCGCATGAATTCGCCCACTGCTGGAGTCCTTCCGGATCGGGGCGGCCCGATGGCCGCGTGGTTCCGACCCTGGCAGCGCGCCGGTGCGACGCGCATCCCTCTGAAGATGGAGCCCGGATCACCCGTGCAGGGCACGGTAGGCCGAGGCGGCTCCGGGATGCAGGGGCACCTTGCCGGTGCCGATCAGCGTCCGGACGTCGAGGAACTGCGTTCCCACCGCGGCCGCCGGGACGAGATCGGCGGCGTGCCCGGCCAGCACCCTGGTCACCGCCGCCGCGACGTCGTCGGGCAGTGACGGAGCCGCCAGCAGCAGGTTCGCGACGCCGATCGTCCGCAGTTCGCCGACCCCCTG
This sequence comes from Amycolatopsis sp. NPDC057786, assembly GCF_042797905.1. Taxonomy (NCBI): domain Bacteria; kingdom Bacillati; phylum Actinomycetota; class Actinomycetes; order Pseudonocardiales; family Pseudonocardiaceae; genus Amycolatopsis; species Amycolatopsis sp. NPDC057786. The sequence continues at coordinate 23,357 of NZ_JBHVKW010000103.1, read as the reverse complement.
ATAGGCCTGCGCCGGCACGTGGACCTGGTCGTACACCGGGCCGTGGCCCGCGCGCAGGGCGGGGAGGTGGGCGTCCAGCGGGAGGAGGGTGATCGGAGTGGTCCGGTTCAGTTCGGTGAGCGCGGGGGTCGGGATCCCGCCGGACCAGAGCAGCGCGTCGACCTCGTGCGCGGCCAGGGCGTTGATCGCTTCACCCAAGAGCAGGTTCTTCGCCTTCACCGGGACTTCGGCGCGGGCGAACAGGCGCGTGCTGAACACCGCGACGCCGGATCCGCTCGCGCCCATCGCCACCGGCCGCCCGGCCAGATCGGCGACCGAGCGCACCCCGCCGTCCGCCCGGACCACGAGCTGGTGGTAGTTCTCGTAGACGCGGCCGATGGCCGAGAACGCGATCGGGACGGAGAACGGCTCGGCGCCGGCGAAAGCGGACTCCGCGACGTCGCCGAGGACGAGCCCGAGATCGGCCCGGCCGTCCCGCAACCGCCGCAGGTTCTCGACGCTGGCCTCGGTGGCGACGGCCGTCGCGCGCAGCCGTGGCTCCGCCAGGTTCAGCTGCTGTGCCAGCAGTTCCGCGAAGGCGAGGTAGAAGCCGCCGCTCTCGCCCGCCGCGATGACGACCTCGCGTTCCGGGCCCCGGTAGCCCGCGGTCGAGCAGCCCGCGAGCGTCGCGAGCCCGGCCAGGAGAGCGGTGCGTCTGGTGACGGTCACGGCATTTCCCCTGTCGCGAGAGGCAGTTCGACGCGAACTTCGAGCCCATGCGGTTTCGCTTCGCGCAGTTCGAGTTTCCCGCCCCGGGCGAGCACGTGCTGGCTCGCGATCGCGAGGCCGAGGCCCGTTCCTCGCGGCGCGCCGTCGCCACCGGCGCGCCAGAACCGTTCGGTCGCGCGTTCGCGGTCCTCTGTGGACAGTCCAGGTCCGTTGTCGGACACGAAGAGTGTGGCCGTCGTGTCCCCGGTTTCGTAGCCGGTGGTGATCCTGGCGCCGCGTCCCGCGTAGTGCACGGCGTTGTCCAGCAGGACATCCAGCACTTGGGCGAGCTCGCTTTCCGCGCACCGCACCGGTACCGGCTCGTCGTGGCCCTCCGCCGCCGAGAGGCCGACCCCCGCGTCTTCGGCCGAGGGCCGCCACGCGTCGACCCGTTCGGCCAGCACGGCCGGAAGATCGCAGGGTTCGTCGCCGGATTCACCCGCGGCGAGCCGGGTCGCGGTGCTTTCCGCGAGCGCCAGCGCGAGCAGCCCGTCGAGCAGGGACTCCAGGCGCTCGACCTCCGCGACGGTCGCCCGGTAGGCCCGCTGGCCCTCCCCGTCGACCTGCGCGGCCAGCGAATCCACGCGCAACCGCAAGGCGGCCATGGGATTGCGCAGCTGGTGTGACGCGTCCGCGACGAGCCGACGCTGCTGCTCGGACGCCTCGACGACGGCGTCGGACATGCGGTTGAACGACGTCGCGAGGGAACGCAGCTCGCGGGGACCGGCCCGGTCGGGCACCTGCGCCCGATGCCCTTCGGTCACCGCCTGCACGCCGGTCTCCAGTTCGTGGAGCGGCCGCACCATCCAGCGGGCCAGCAGGACCGCGAGCAGGACGAAGACCGCCGCGACCAGCGCCGCGCCCGCGACGATCGCCGCCCAGCGGGTGGCGACGTCGGCGGCCGCCGTGGTCACCGAAGCGCGAAGCACGACCACCCCGGCCACCCGAGTGCCCGTACCCACCGGACGGGCGAAGTAGACCGGATCCGCCGACCAGGGGCTCAGCTGTTCCGGTCCCTTCGCGGGCTGGTTGCGAAGAGCGGCCTCGACAAGCGAGCGGGCCACCGGCTCCGCGGCGGTCATCCCGCCGGTCTCGACCAGCGGCACGCCACGTGCGTCGACCACCACGACCGCTTCGCCGTATAACGACGAATACCGCTCGGCGTCGACCGCCAGCGCGGTCGGGTCGGCGGCGTCGACGGCTTGCTGCGCCAGGACGACGAAGCGGTCGACGTCGGCGTTGCGGGCGATGACCAGCTGCTGGGTTCGCTGCGCGGCGGTCGACCCGAACAGCGGGATCGCGAACGCGGCGACCACGGTCAGCGCGAGCGCGACGAGAACGACCAGCAGCCGGGTGCGCACCGGTCAGTCCCGGCCGAGCCGATAACCGAAACCCCGGATCGTGGTGAGCAGCCCCGGCCGGTCGAGCTTCGCGCGCAGCTGGGTCAGGTGCACGTCGAGGGAGCGGGAGACGGCGAGGTACGCGTCGCCCCAGACCTCGTCCATCAGCTGCTGGCGGCTCACCGCCGTGCCGGGCCGTGCGGCGAGCACGGCCAGGACGGCGAACTCCTTGGTGGTGAGCCCGATGTCGGTCCCGTCGACCAGGACGCGCCGCGCGCCGAGGTCGATCTCGACGTCCTCGACGCGGACAACGTCGTCCTGCGGCGCGACCGCGGTGGCGGCGCGGCGCACGACCGCGTCCATCCTCGCCAGCAACTCGGCGAGGCGGACCGGCTTGGTCAGGTAGTCGTCGGCGCCGAGCCGCAGCCCGCGCACGATGGACCGCTCGTCACCGCGCGCGGTGAGGACCAGCACCGGCACCAGCGACACCTGACGCATCTTCCTGAGCACGTCGAGCCCGTCCATGTCGGGCAGGCCGAGGTCCAGGAGGATCAAGTCCGCCCCGCGATGCCGGTGCAGCGCGTCGCAGCCCCGGATCGCGTGGGAGACGGTGTGGCCGCGCGCGTGCAGCGCTTCCGAGAGCGCGTCGGCGACCCCGGCGTCGTCCTCGACGAGAAGCACCCGCACGGCCATACCTTCCCGCCTAGCCTTCTCGGCCGGACACGAGCTCGGGCTCGGGCCGGCTCTTCTTGTCCAGCTCCGAGGTCTTCGAGGTTTCCCGCATTGTGCCGTACACGATGAGGGAGACCAGGACACAGCCCGCGACGTAGTAGAAGAACACCGATTCGTGACCGGCGCCCTTCAGCGCCTGCGCGATGAGCTCGGCGGTGCCGCCGAAGATCGCCACGGTGAGCGCGTAGGGGAGACCGACGCCGATCGCACGGATCTTCGTCGGGAACAGCTCGGCCTTCACGATCGCGTTGATCGAGGTGTATCCCGTGACGATCACCAGGCCGGCCAGCATCAGCAGGAAGGCGAGCACCGGCTCCTTCGTCCCGCCCATCAGCGTCATGATCGGCACGGTCAGCAGGGTGCCCGCGATCCCGAAGAACATCAGCAGCGGGCGACGGCCGATCCGGTCGGACAGCTTGCCCGCGAACGGCTGCAGGATCGCGGCGACGAGGATCGCGCAGAACAGGATCAGCGTGACCGTCCGGCGCGGGATACCCGCGGTGTTCTCCATGAACTTCTGGCTGTAGGTGGCGAAGGTGTAGAACGACACCGTGCCGCCGAGGGTGAGGCCGACGACGAGCGCGATCTCCTTGGGGTACTTGATCAGTGCCCGCAGCGTGCCCTTGTCGCCCGCGTCCTTCCCGGTGCCGGAGGCCTTGCTCTCCTCGAAGCTGGCCGACTCGTCCATCCCGCGGCGCAGGACCATCACCACGACGGCGGCGAGGGCGCCGACGACGAAGGCGATCCGCCAGCCCCACGAGGTCAGCTGCTGTTCGGTCAGGATGGCCTGCAGCAGCAGCTGGAGACCGAGCGCCAGCAACTGGCCGCCGTACAGCGTCACGTACTGGAAGCTGGAGTAGAAGCCGCGTTTGCCCGGAGTGGCCACTTCGGACAGATAGGTCGCGGAGGTCGAATACTCGCCGCCGACGGAGAGCCCCTGGATGAGCCGGGCCACCAGCAGCAGGATCGGCGCGGCGATCCCGATCGAGGCGTAGGTCGGCGTCAGCGCGATCATCAGCGATCCCGCCGCCATCAACGTGACGGAAAGCACGAGTGCGCTTCGTCGCCCGAAGCGGTCGGCGAACCGGCCCAGCATCCAGCCGCCGAGCGGCCGCATGAGGAAGCCGACGGCGAACACCGCCGCGGTGCCGAGGAAGGCCGCCGTCGTGTCCTTGGTGGGGAAGAAGGACTTGGCGAAGTACGTGGTGAAAGCGGCGTAGGCGTACCAGTCGTACCACTCGACCAGGTTGCCGATGGAGCCGCGCAGCACGTTGCCGACGACTCGCCTCTCGCTCACGGGCGGCGAGGATTCGCCGATCCGGGTTGTCATCTTTGACCTCCTGTGTTCCGGCTCACGGTGAACAATCCGTGACGACCGGGCAAGGTTTCGGCGCGGTTCCTAACATCCGCTTAGGACGGTCGCGGTTACCGGGAGGTAGGGGTGGCGCGGCTCGGGCGTGAACCTGGCGAGCCGATAACCTCAGTGCCGTCAGCGCGACAGGACTAGGCGAGGAGAGCTCTGTGGGACGGTCGGTACTGGTCACCGGCGGCAACCGCGGCATCGGTTTGGCGATCGCGAAGGACCTCGCGGCGCAGGGGCACAAGGTCGCGATCACGCACCGCGGTTCCGGCGCGCCCGAAGGCCTCTTCGGGGTGCAGGCCGACGTCACCGACGCCGAGCAGATCGACGCCGCCTTCAAGCTCGTCGAGGAGCACCAGGGCCCGGTCGAGGTCCTCGTCGCGAACGCGGGCATGACCGACGACACGCTGCTCATGCGCATGAGCGAGGAGCAGTTCACCCGGGTGGTCGACGCCAACCTCACCGGCGCGTACCGGGTCGCCAAACGCGCTTCCCGCGGCATGCTGCGCGGCAAGTGGGGCCGCTACATCTTCATCTCGTCCGTGGTCGGGCTCACCGGGTCCGCCGGCCAGGTCAACTACGCGGCGAGCAAGGCCGGTCTCGTCGGTCTCGCCCGTTCGCTCGCGCGTGAGCTGGGCTCGCGCAACATCACCTCGAACGTCATCGCGCCGGGCTTCGTCGCCACGGACATGACCGACGAGCTCGGCGAGGACCGCAAGAAGGAGATCCTCGCCCAGGTTCCCTCCGGCCGGTACGCCGAGCCGTCGGAGATCGCCGCCGCCGTCCGCTACCTCGCCTCCGAAGAGGCCGGTTACGTCAACGGCGCGGTGCTGCCGGTCGACGGCGGCCTCGGCATGGGCCACTGACGTCCCCGTTTTCCCGAACCGAACGCAAACCACTCCGGACTGGAGGTCCCGTGCCAGGACTGCTCGAAGGCAAGCGCCTGCTGATCACCGGCGTCATCACCGACGCCTCGCTCGCGTTCCACGCGGCCAAGATCGCGCAGCAGGAGGGCGCGAAGGTCGTGCTCACCGGCTTCGGCAGGCTGTCGCTCGTCGAGCGCATCGCCAAGCGTCTTCCCGAGGAGGCGCCGGTGCTGGAGCTGGACGTCACGAACCAGGAGCACCTCGACTCGCTCGCCGACCGCGTGCGTGAGCACGTCGACGGGCTCGACGGAGTGCTGCACTCGATCGGGTTCGCCCCGCAGTCCTGCCTCGGCGCGCCGTTCCTGGACGCCCCGAGCGAGGACGTGAAGGTGGCCCTCGACGTCTCGGCGTACTCGTTCAAGTCTCTCGCGGTCGCGACCCTGCCGCTGCTCTCGCGCGGTTCGTCGATCGTCGGCATGGACTTCGACGCGCGTGTCGCGTGGCCCGTCTACAACTGGATGGGCGTCGCGAAGGCGGCGCTGGAGTCGGTGAACCGGTACCTGGCTCGCGACCTCGGCCCGAAGGGCATCCGGGTCAACCTGGTCAGCGCAGGTCCGATGAAGACCATGGCGGCGAAGTCCATCCCCGGCTTCTCCGAGCTGGAGGAGGGCTGGGGCGACCGCGCCCCGCTCGGCTGGGACAGCTCCGACCCGGACCCGACGGCGAAGTCGGTCTGTGCCGTGCTGTCGGACTGGCTGCCTGCCACAACCGGCTCGATGATCATGGTCGACGGCGGAGTGCACGCCCTCGGCATCTAGGTCTCACGCGCATTAGGGCAGGACGGCCGCGGCGGTCCTTGCAAGTACATGAAGGCCCCCTTCACGGCGCTAGGCGCAAGGAAGGGGGCCTTCATGTACTTCCGGCCGCGGCAGCCGGAACTCCGGCGGTGCCAAGGCCTGGCAGCATCAGGGCAGGACGGCGTTGGCGACGTGCCACGAGTCCTCAAGCAGCAGGTACTTGGTGATCAGGCCGTCGTCGTCCACCTCAAATTCGATGGTGAAGGCCGTCTCGATGACCTTGCCGGTGCTGCGGATCGTCGAGCGGAGCCTGCCGATGGCGACGGCGTGCGGCCCGTCGACGAGAACGCGTTCGACGTCGAACCGGTCCTTGACGAGGCCCTTGTCGAGCAGGTCGTGGAACTCGCGGATCTCCGCCCGGTTCCGGCGCGGGCCGATCCAGGGGACCAGTTCGGTCGCACCGGGGATGTCCCACGCGACGCTGTCGGCGAACAGTTCCGTGGCTCCGTCGGTGTCCCCTGTGGACATTCGGCGGAAGAACTCGTCGAGGGTGGATCGCGTTCGTTCGGACATGATTCTCCTTACTGGGTAACGGGTTCGCGGAGCAGTCGGGTGTCGTCGGTGCGCTGGACACCGGCGGCGAAGGTGAGCGCGACGACGGTGGCGACCCCGAGCCCGACGCTCACCCACGCGACGCTGGGGTAGCCGAGACCGGCGTCGATCGATTCGCCGCCGAGCCACGGACCGAGGGTGTTGCCGACGTTGAACGCGGCGGTCGTGCTCGCGCCGACGAGCGTGGGCGCGTTGCCCGCCACGGCGAAGGCGCGGACGTTCAAGGCGGGGTTGACCCCGAATCCGGCGACGCCGAACAGGAACACGGCGAAGATCGCGACCGGGGTCGCCGGGCCGGAAAGCGCGAGCAGCACCAGGGCGAGCAGGGCGACGGCGAGGCCGCCGTAGAGGGTCGCGAAAGGCCTCGCGTCGGCGAGCCTGCCGCCTGCGGTGATGCCGATCAGCGCGCCGAGCCCGAACAGCGACAGGACTCCGGGTACCCAGCTTTCCGGCAGCCCGGCGACCTCGGTCAGCAAGGGCGCGAGGTAGCTGAAGGTCGCGAAGATCATCGCCTGCGCGAGCGCGATCACGCCGAGCGCCAGCCAGAACCGGCCGCCGCGGTAGAGCCGCAGTTCGGTCGCGACGTCGGTCTTGTCCTTGCCGTTCTGTGTCTCCGGGACCAGGGCGAAGACCCCGATCAGCGCGACGACGGTCAGCGCCGTGACCGCCCAGAAGGCCGCCCGCCAGCCCGCGTGCTGGCCGAGGAAGGTCCCGGCGGGGACGCCGGCGATGTTCGCGACGGTGAGCCCGCCGACCAGGATGGCCAGCGCGCGGCCACGGCGCTCGACCGGGACCAGCGCGACGGCGGTGGCCGCCGCGACCGCCCAGAAGCCGGCGCAGGCGACCGCGCTGACGACGCGCGTCGCGAAGAGCAGGGCGTACCCCGAGCCCAGCGCGCCGACGACATGCGAGATCCCGAAGACGACCAGCAGCGCCATCAGGGTGGCGCGTCTCGGCACCCTCAGGGTCGCGATCGCGAGCAGGGGAGCGCCGACGACCATGCCGATCGCGAAGGCCGAGATGAGCAGCCCGGCCTCCGGGATGCCGACGTTCAGATCGGCCGCCATCCCCGGCAGCAGGCCGGTGATCATGAACTCGGACGTGCCGAGCGCGAACACGCTCAGCCCGAGTACGCAGACTGCCAAAGGCACGGGAAGTTCCTCCAGTTTTGTATCGATCAGTCCAAAATGTGGGCAGCGTTGCGCACAGGGTTCGTCCAGGTCTTACTTCGCGGTGATCGCGTCCAGTGCGATGGCGGCGACGGACTCCATGGCCGCCCGGTCGGCGCCTCGGCGCGACATCAGCCGGAGGCCGGCGACGGTGTTGTGCGCGAACTCGGCGATCGCGCCGGGGTCGCGATCGACGTCGATCGTCCCGTCGAGTTGCCCTTCCTTGGCGCAGGCCGAAAGAAGAGCGAGATGCCGCCGTGTGTCGGCCTCGATCCGCGCCTTGATCTCGGGGTCGCGCCCGCCGAATTCGGCGACCGTGTTGACCACGAGGCAGCCCCGGCCGTGATGCGCGACCTCCTCGTCGATCGTGTACGAGAACAGGGCGCGGAACCGCTCGACACCGGTTCCGGATTCCTCCAGCAAGGCCGTCCTGGCCACGATCCCGCGATCGGCGTAGTGATCGAGCGCGCGCATGAACAGTTCGTGCTTGCTGGTGAAGGTGTTGTAGATGCTGCTGCGGCCCAAGCCGGTGGCTTCGCAGAGGGCCTGTGTCGACGTGCCCTCGTAGCCGCGTGCCCAGAACGCGTCCATGGCGCGCCCGATCGCGGCGCGCTCGTCGAATTCCTTCGGCCTGGCCATGGAAGTGACCGTACCAGGTTTTGGATCGGTCGGTTCAAAACGGGCCGGGTCAGCGTGCGGGGCGCCACAGCGGCAAGATGGCGGGGTGGGTTACGACGCGCTGCTTTGGCTTTCGTTCGGTGGTCCCGAGGGACCCGACGAGGTGATGCCGTTCCTGGAGAACGTCACGCGGGGCCGTGGGGTCCCCCGGGAACGACTGCTCGAGGTCTCGGAGCACTATCAGCATTTCGGCGGGGTCTCGCCGATCAACCGGCTCAACCGGGACGCGATCTCCGCGGTGGAGAAGCAGCTCGCGGCGGCCGGGATCGACCTGCCCGTTCACTTCGGCAACCGGAACTGGCGGCCGATGGTCGAGGACACTCTCGCCGAGATCACCGAGGCGGGCGCTCAGCGCGTCCTCGTCTTCCCGACGAGCGCGTACGGCGGCTACTCCGCCTGCCGTCAGTACGACGAGGACATCGAGCGTGCCCGCGCGGCGGTCGGCGACGGCGCGCCGGAACTGGTGAAGCTGCGGCAGTTCTTCGACCACCCGCTGTTCATCGCCGCCTTCGCCGACGCCGTCCGGGCCGCGCACGCGAAACTGGGGAACCGGCCCGGAACCCGCACGGTGTTCTGCGCCCACTCGGTGCCCGAGTCCGCCGACACCGCGTCCGGTCCGCCGTCGGAAGGCGGGCGGCGCTACTCGCGCCAGATCGCCGAGGCCGCCCGCCTCGTCGCGGCCGAAGCGGGGATCGAGACGTACGACGTCGTGTGGCAGTCGCGCTCCGGCCCGCCGCAGGTGCCGTGGCTGGAGCCGGACATCGTCGACCACATCGACGCGCTGCACGCGGAAGGCGTCACCTCGGTGGTCGTCTGCCCGGTGGGGTTCGTGTCCGACCACCTCGAGGTGATCTGGGACCTCGACAACGAGGCCGCCGAGCGGGCCGCGGAGCACGGCATGGGCTTCGCGCGGGCCGCGACGCCGGACACCGACCCGCGCTTCGCCGAACTGGTCGTGGAGCTGATCCGGGAACACACCGAGGGGCTGCCGGCGCGGAAGCTGTCGCCGTTCCCGGCGGCCGGGTGCACGGTCAACGGGGCGCCTTGCGCGATCGGGTGCTGCGAGCCCGCGAAGAGGCCCGCGCGTCCGTAGCTGCTTTGGCCCGGCTGTCGGGCTCCTGTGTCGTGAAGGGCCCCTTTGAGACCTTCATCGTCTCAAAGGGGCCCTTCACGACATTCTCACGGCCGCGACCACTTCACGTATAGCTGTTGTGGTTGCGGGTGCCTGTGGGGCAAAGGGTTGCGAAAGTGGCTTTCGCGTCATGCCCGCGACCAATCCCGAAAGCCATCGGTCATCGGGTGGCGATTCTCGACAGGTGAAGGTCGATGAGGGCGATGGCCTCGTCGCCGGACTGGTAGCCGAGCAGCACCGCGTCGCCCAGGCCGGCCACCAGGGCGAGCAGGAGATCGGCCTCCGTGACCGGGTCGACGGTGGGCAGGTGATCGTCGCGGGCGGCCGCGAGCAGGGCCGCCACCGCGTCGCGGAGCTGACCGTGCCCGGTCCGGAAGTGGCCGGCGATCTCCGGATCCTTGAGCGCGCGCACCACGAAGGCGTTCGCGACGAGCGCGTGGTCGCGGCCTGCCTCGTCCAGCGGTAGCAAAGCGACGAGCAGATCCCGGACGCGCGGCTCGGACGAGGTGGCGATGCGCTCTTCGACGCCGTCCCGCAGAGTTGTCGTCGCGTAGCGCAGCATCTCGTCCCTCGACGCGAAGTAGTGCTGGACGGACCCCTTCGAGATACCGGCTTCGGCGGCGACTTCGTTCAGGCTGACCCCTTCGAGTCCCCGGTCCGCCGCGATGCGGCGAACGGCCGCGGCGATCTGCCGCCGCCGGTCCTCGTGATCGACTCGTTTGGGCACCCGTACTCCTTTTGGCAGTCCGATCGGATTGCAAACTTCTCACCAACTGTTTACAATCCGATCGTACCGTAAAAAGGAGGGGTGAGAATGAAGGTGGGCGGATTCGCCTCGCCGGAGGCGCGCGCCGAGTACGAGGCCGTCTACGAACGAGGGATGGCGGCTTTGCCCGCGCCGACCGGGATCCACGACATCCGGACGGCGTTCGGGGTGGCGCGCGTGTACCGGTTCGGGCAGCCGGGTGCGACGCCGATCGTGCTGTTGCCGGGCCGCGCGGGGACCGCGGTGATGTGGGAACCCAACCTCACCGCGCTGCTCGGGCACGGCGAGGTCTTCGCGGTGGACCTCATCGGCGAAGCGGGCCGCAGCGAACAAACCGCCCCGATCCGCGACGGCGCGGACCAGGCCACGTGGCTGAGCACGGTGCTCGCCGAACTCGACCTGCCGTCCGTGCACCTCATCGGGTACTCGTTCGGTGGCTGGCTCGCGGCCAACCTCGCCGTGCGGGCACCGGAACGGCTGAAATCGCTCACCGTGATCGACCCCGTGCTGACGTTCGGCGGGCTGACCGCGGGATTGGTCGTCCGCGCGACGCTCACCGCGATCCCCGTGATCAACCGATGGGCCCGGCCGTCGTTCCTCGACTGGATCTCCGGCGGCGCGGAAGTCGACGCCGCGGATCCGGTCGCGCGGGTGATCGACGAGGGAATGCGGACCTACCGCATCGCTCTGCCGTCGCCCAGGCTGTTCACCGACGAGCAGTTGCGCTCACTCCGGATGCCCGTGCTGGCCCTCATCGCCGGGCGCAGTGTCATCCACCACCCGGAACGCGCGGCGGCCCGCGCCCGTGAGTTCCTTGCGCGAGGCCAGGTCGAGCTGTGGCCGTCGGCGACCCACGCCATCGCCGGCGAAGCCGCGGCCGAGGTCAACGCGCGCGTCCTGAAGTTCCTGGCCGAATGCGAGACGGACTCGTGAGCGCGCGCGGCAAGAACCCCACGCTGTCTTTGTTGCTCTGGGACGTCGCGCTCCCGCTGGCCGCCTACTACGGGCTGCGGCTCGCCGGGCAGGGCGAGCAGGTCTCGCTGCTGGCCGGAGCGGGGGTGGCGGCGGCCCGGATCGCGTGGGTCGCGGTCCGGGACCGGGCCTTCGACGGTTTCGCCGCGTTGCTGGCCGGTGTACTCGGGGTCGGGCTGGTGCTTTCGCTGGTCACCGGGGACGCGAAATTCCTGCTGCTGAAGGAATCCTTCGGCACCGCGACCGCCGCGATCGTCCTGCTGCTCAGTTGCTTGAGCCGTACGCCCATGGTGCTCGTCGCCGTGCGGGCAGGCTCCAGCGCGGCCAAGCGTGCGGAGATCGACCGCCTCACCGACGAGGTCCCCGGCTTCCGGCGAGCGTTCACCCGGATGTCGGCGGTGTGGGGAGTGGCGCTGCTGCTGGAGGCCGCGGTGCGCGTGCCGCTCGTCTACACCTTGTCGGCCGACGTGATGAACGCGCTCAGCGTGGTCCTGCTGCTCGCCGTCATCGGCGGGCTTTCCCTGTGGTCCGTCCGTCATGCCGAGAAAGTCCAGAAAAAGCACGCAGTGACCACGTGAGGTTCTACGGGTGCCGGTCCGCCTGCTCGGCGAACACTCGTACCGCTTCGTTGATCGCCGCGTATCGGGCATTGCGGACAGCTTCGGTCAGCGGCCGCAACGCCTCCGCCCGCCGGATCGCCGCCGACGAGGAGAGCGCGCCGCCCGGATCGTCGGCTTCGGCGATGGCGAGGATCGCCGCGATCTCCTGGGAACGCTGGAGCACCCGCAGTGCCCGGTTGGGCATTCCGGCCGGCCAGGGCGCGTCGGTGGCGGCCCGGAGCCGGGCCGAGAGTTCCGCTCGCACTCCCGGCCGCTCGCTGGCGACGTCCAGTGCCTGCAGCGCGCCCGCGCTCGCGCGGATCGCGTCGGTCAGGCCGTGTTCGGCCTCGCCCAGCGGGCGGTGTTCGAGGACGCCCGGCATGGGCACCGAGTACACCGTCCACCGCATGAGTCCTTCGGCGATCGCCTCGGGGACCACGCCGAAGCCGAGGTCCGGCAGCAAGACGGCTTCGCCGGTCCGCAGCGCGGCCTCGGTGAACGGCCCGCCGCCACCCAGGCCCCGGACGTCGCCGGGTACGGGAAGCAGCAGCTGCATGCTCTTGGCTCCCTGCGCGCGCAGAGCGAGCAGCAGCTGGACCGGGGTCGCGGCCCGGTTGAACGCGAGCGGCAGGTCGAACGCTTCGGCGGCCGCCGCGTCCGCGGCGACGAAGTCATGGGCTTCGCCCCAGACCTGCAGGGCGTCAAGGACGTCGTCGGAGGCGGCGGCTCCGTTCAGCCACGCCGAAGACCAGACCGCGAGGGTCGCACTAGGACGGCACACCGGACTGATTTTAGTCGTGCTTCGGCGAAACCCGGCTATGGGAGGGTTAACCCCGGCTTGCCGTTCGCGATCACCGGAGCTGGAGTTGCTTCACGTCGACAGGGGCCACGCTCGCGACGTAGCGTCGAACGGGTGAACGATGTTCCCGCAAACCTGCCCCGGACCGCCGGGGACCTTCGCGCGGCGGGCCACCTGCCGCGGTCGATCAAACAAGAACTGCACGACAACCTGCTCGCCAAGCTCCGCGCCGGGGAAGACGCCTGGCCAGGGATCGTCGGGTTCTCACGCACCGTGCTGCCGCAACTCGAACGCGCGCTGCTGGCCGGGCACGACGTCGTCCTCCTCGGTGAACGCGGCCAGGGCAAGACCCGGCTGCTGCGCACCCTCGCTGGGCTCCTCGACGAATGGACCCCCGTCATCGAGGGCGCCGAGCTGGCCGAGCATCCGCTCGACCCGATCACCCCGGAATCGCGCCGCCGCGCCGCCGAACTCGGTGACGCCCTGCCGGTGACCTGGCGCCACCGCGACGAGCGGTACACGGAAAAACTGGCCACACCGGACACTTCGGTCGGTGACCTGATCGGCGACGTCGACCCGGTGAAGGTCGCGGAAGGCCGCAGCCTCGGCGATCCCGAGACCATCCACTTCGGACTCGTCCCGCGCGCCCATCGCGGCATCGTGGCGATCAACGAGCTGCCGGACCTCGCCGAGCGGATCCAGGTCGCGCTGCTGAACGTGATGGAGGAACGCGACATCCAGGTGCGCGGCTACACGCTGCGCCTGCCGCTGGACGTGCTGCTGGTGTCGACGGCCAACCCGGAGGACTACACCAACCGCGGCCGCATCATCACCCCGCTCAAGGACCGGTTCGGCGCCGAGATCCGCACGCACTACCCGCTCGACGTCGAGTCGGAGATCGCCGTCGTCCGGCAGGAGGCACACCTGGTCGCCGAGGTCGGCGAGCCGCTGCTGGAGGTCCTCGCCCGGTTCGTGCGGAACCTGCGCGAATCGCCGGTGATCGACCAGCGGTCGGGCGTCTCGGCCCGGTTCGCCGTCGCCGCGGCGGAGACGGTCGGCGCGGCGGCACTGCGCCGGTCCGCGCTGACCGGCGAGGAACCGGCCGTGGCGCGTCCGGTCGACCTCGACGCGGTCCCCGGTGTCCTGCGCGGCAAGCTCGAATTCGAGCCGGGGGAGGAGGGACGCGAGACCGAGCATCTCGTGCACCTGCTGCGGCGTGCGGTCGCGGAGACGGCCCGCTCGCGGTTCGCCGGACTGGACCTGCTGCCGCTGGCCGACGCCGTCGAGTCCGGCCATCTGGTCGCCACCGGGGAACGCGTTCCCGGCAAGGACGTCCTCGCCGCACTGCCGGAATTGCCCGTGCTCCACGACGTCGCCGCGCGCGCCGGCGTCGGCCCGGACGAACCGGCGGGGCGGATCGCGGCCGCGGTCGAACTGGCGCTGGAATCCCTGTTCCTGTCGAGGAAACTCGCCAAGGACTCCGACGACTCGACGACCGTCTACGGCCGATGAGTCTCCTTCCGGAAGGTTATTCGTACGGGCCGTGGGACAACGGCCCCGATCCGCTGGCGCCGCCGGCGGACCTGCGGGACGCGCTCGACGAGATCGGCCGCGACGTCATGGCCGGCGCTTCGCCCCGGTCCGCACTGGAAGAACTGCTGCGCCGCGGCACCCCGCGCACCGCCGGGCTCGACGAACTGACCAGGCGGCTCTGGCAGCGCCGGTCGGAGATCCAGCGCCGGCACCGGCTCGACGGCACGCTCCAGGAGGTCCAGCGACTGCTCGACCAGGCGCTGGAGGCCGAGCGGCGCGAGCTGTTCCCCGATCCGGACGACGACGCCCGCTTTCGCGAGGCACAGCTGGACGCGTTGCCGCCGGGGACGGCGGCGGCCGTGCGCGAGCTCGCCGAGTACGACTGGCGCTCGCGGGAGGGCAGGGAGAACTACGAGAAGATCCGTGACCTGCTCGGGCGTGAGCTGCTGGATTCCCGTTTCGAGGGGATGAAGGAGGCGCTGCGGAACGCCGGGCCGGAACAGGCCGAGCAGGTCAACCGGATGCTCGCCGACCTCAACGCGCTCCTGGCCGCGCACGCACAGGGCAGGGAGGATGTCCCGGAGCGGTTCGCGGAGTTCATGCGCGAGCACGGCGAGTTCTTCCCGGAGAACCCGAAGAACGTCGAAGAGCTGATCGACGTCCTCGCCGCCCGCGCCGCGGCCGCGCAACGGATGCTGAACTCCATGACACCGGAGCAGCGGGCCGAACTAGCGGAACTGTCTCAGCAGGCGTTCGGCGACCCGAGGCTCGCGCAGCAGCTGTCCACTTTGGACGCCCAGTTGCGGGCGCTGCGGCCGGGCGAGGACTGGACGTCGTCGGAACGCTTCCGGGGCAACGACCCACTGGGCCTCGGCGATGGCGCCCGGGCGATGTCCGATCTCGCCGAATTGGACGCGCTGGCCGAACAGCTCGGCCAGTCCTACCCCGGCGCGAGGCTGGAGGACATCGACGTCGAAGCTCTCGAGCGCCAGCTCGGGCCGGACGCCGGTGTGGACGCGCGGCGGTTGTCCGAACTGGAACGCGAGCTCCGGCGCCAAGGTCTCTTCGAACGAGCCCCCGATGGCACGCTCCGGTTGTCGCCCAAGGCTTTGCGGCGGCTGGGGGAGACGGCGCTCGCCGACGTCGTGAACGCGTTGCGCGGCAAGACCGGCCAGCGGGAGACGGAGTCCGCCGGAGCCGCGGGCGAGCCGACCGGCGCCACCAGGCCGTGGCGGTTCGGGGACATGCAGCCGTGGGACGTCTCCAGGACGGTCCGCAACTCGGTGCTGCGTTCGGTTTCGGTGGGCGAACGGTCGGTCCGGATGGACGTCTCAGACGTCGAGGTGATCGAGACCGAACATCGGTCGCGCGCGGCGGTGGCGTTGCTCGTGGACACGTCGTGGTCGATGGTGCAGGAGGGGCGCTGGCTGCCGATGAAGCGGACGGCGCTCGCGTTGCACCAGCTGATCAGCACCCGGTTCCGCAACGACGCGCTGCAGTTGATCACTTTCGGCCGCTACGCGACGTCGGTCGAACTGGCCGAGCTGGTGGGCATGGAGGGAACCTGGGAACAGGGAACCAACGCCCACCACGCGCTGCTCCTGGCCGGACGGCATCTGCGGCGGCACCCCGACGCGCAGCCGGTGGTCCTGATGGTCACCGACGGCGAGCCGACCGCTCACCTGGAGCCCGACGGCACGGCGGAGTTCGACTATCCGCCCCAGCCGAGAACCCTGCTCAAAACCCTGTCCGAAGTGGACAGGATGGCGAAGCTGGGCGCGTCGGTGACGGTGTTCCGGCTCGGGGACGACCCGCGCCTGACGGAGTTCGTCGACGTCATCGCGCGCCGCTCGGGCGGCCGGGTCGTCGCTCCGGACCTGGACGGGCTCGGCGCCGCCGTGGTCGGCGACTACCTGCGGACCAGGAAGCGCTGATTCCCTTACGCTGGCCCGATGGGGTACTCGGTCGGAAAGGTCGCGGCGCTGTCGGGCGTCACCGTGCGCACGCTGCATCACTACGACGAGATCGGGCTCCTGAGCCCGAGCGGCCGGACGGCGGCGGGATACCGGAGCTACAGCGACGACGACCTCGACCGCCTGCAGCGCGTCCTGTTCTACCGCGAACTCGGGTTCGGCCTCGAGACGATCGCGAAGGTGATCGACGACCCGGCGGTCGACGCGATGGAGCACCTGCGGCGTCAGCGGGCGCTGCTCGCCGAGCGGATCGGTGAGCTGACGCGGATGGCCGAATCCGTCGAGCGGGTGATCGCGGCGAAAGAGGTCGGTGCGGCGCTGACCCCGGAGGAGCGTTTCGAGGTCTTCGGCGAGTTCCGTGAGCCGGAGGGTTACGCGGAGGAGGCCGTCCGTCGATGGGGTGACACCCCGCAATGGCGGGCGGCCGCCGTCCCACGGTCCAAGCGGGAATGGATCGAGACGGAGAAGGTCCGGGAGGACTGGGTCCGGCGGCTGCTCGCCGTCTTCGACTCCGGCGCGCCCGCCGACGGCCGTGAGGCGATGGACCTCGCCGAGGAACACCGCCGGATGCTCTCGGCGTTCATGGGCGACTGCGACCTCGCGACACATCGCGAGCTCGCCGGGCTGTATGCGACCGAGCCGGTCCAGCTCGGCTTCCTGGTGCGTGAGCCCGACCAGCGACCGGGCCTCGGCGAGTACATCCGGGACGCCGTCCACGCCAACGCCGAACGGGTCACGGGATAGCGAATCGGTTACTCCGGCCGTGTCCGGCTCCCACCGGACGGGAACGGCGTGGCGGCTCCGCTTACAGTCGAGGTATGCAGACTTGGTCATCGGTCGACGTGCCCCGTATCCCCGGCACCCCCCGTCCGCTGCGGCTCCACGACACGGCGACGGGGCAGATCCGCCCCACGGCGCCCGGGTCGACCGCCCGGATGTACGTCTGCGGCATCACGCCGTACGACGCCACCCATCTGGGGCACGCCGCCACGTACCTGACATTCGACCTGGTGAACCGCCTGTGGCGGGACGCCGGGCACGACGTCCACTACGTGCAGAACGTGACGGACATCGACGAACCCCTGCTGGAGCGCGCGGAGCGGGACAAGGACGACTGGGTGGTCCTCGGCATGCGCGAGACCGCGCTGTTCCGCGAGGACATGACCGCGTTGCGGGTGCTCCCGCCGCGGCAGTTCGTCGGGGCCGTCGAGAGCATCCCGGAGATCGTCGAGGTCATCGCCAAACTGGTGGCGAACGGCAGCGCGTATCGCGCGGACGACGCCGAGTACCCGGACATCTACTTCGAGCACAACGCGACCGGGCATTTCGGTTCGGAGTCGAACTACGACGCCGAGACCATGGCGAAGTTCTTCGCCGAACGCGGCGGCGACCCGGACCGTCCCGGGAAGCGGCACCCCCTCGACGCCTTGCTGTGGCGGATGGCGCGGCCGGGTGAGCCGTCGTGGGAGTCCGAACTGGGCGCGGGGCGGCCGGGCTGGCACATCGAGTGCAGCGCGATCGCGGTCAACCGGCTCGGCCTCGGCTTCGACGTCCAGGGCGGTGGCTCGGACCTGATCTTCCCCCACCACGAATACAGCGCCGCGCACGCGGAGGCGGTCGCTGGGGACAGGCCGTTCGCGCGGCACTACGTGCACGCCGGGATGATCGGCCTCGACGGCGAGAAGATGTCGAAGTCGCGCGGGAACCTCGTGTTCGTCTCGCGGCTGCGGGCCGACAAGGTCGACCCCGGCGTGATCCGGCTCGCGCTGTTCGCCGGCCACTATCGCGAAGACCGGCCGTGGACCGCGCAGCTGCAGGCGGACGCCGAAGCACGCCTCGCGCGCTGGCGCGAAGCCGTGTCTCTCGGCACCGGCCCGGCGGCGGAGGACACGGTCGCGCGCTTGCGTGACCACCTCACCGACGACCTCGACACGCCCAAGGCGCTCGCGGCCGTCGACGCCTGGGCGGAACAGGCACTGAACCGCTCCGGCACCGACCCGGCTGCCCCCGGCCTGATCCGGAACGCCGTCGACGCACTGCTCGGCATCGAGCTCTGACGAACAGTGGTCGGGGCGGGAACTTCCCCGCCCCGACCACTGTGTATAACGCCCTACACGGCGACGCGTCCGGCCTCCAGCCTGAGGTGGTCGCCCGCCCAATCGCGCCGCAGCCACCGATCATGCGACGCGATGACGACCGCACCCGGCGCGGAATCGAGCGCGGCGAACAATTCCTCGGCCAACGTGAGCGAGATGTGGTTCGTCGGCTCGTCCAGCAGGAGCACCTCCGGCGGGTCGGCGATCAGCAACGCCAGCGCGAGCCGGCGCCGCTGCCCGACCGACAACGCGTCCACCCGGGTCCCGAGATCGCGCGGGGCCAGCAATCCCAGGCCGCGCAACGGAGGAGCGTCCTCGCCGAGGGCATCGGCGTAGGTCCGCTGCGCGGTCTTCTCCGGCTCGGCGAACGCGACGTCCTGGGCCAGCATGCCGATCCGCACGTCGCGTCCGGAAAGCACGGTGCCGGTGTCGGGTGTCAGCGAACCGGCGAGGACGGACAGCAGCGTCGACTTCCCGGCGCCGTTCCCGCCGGTGATCAGGAGCCTCGACGTCGTGGTGACGTCCAAGGTCGCCAGCCGCAACCGTCCGGCGATCTCGATGTCCCGTACGGAGATCGCCGTCTTGCCCTCACCGGGCTCGCCGGTCAGCTCGCCCTGGAACCGTAGCGGTGCGGGCGGTTTCCGCACCTGGTCGCGTTCCAGTTCGGCCAGCCGCAGCTGGGCGTTGCGGACCCGGCGTGAGATCTGCTTCTGCACCCTCCCGGTCTTGAAGTCGTAGAGCATCTTGGCGTTGTCGCGCTGCGGCCGGTTGTGCGCGACGTTGCGCGCGGTGACGGCCACCGATTCACGCAGTTCCTTGAGTTCGTCCTGTTCCTCGGCGTAGCGCTGTTCCCAGCGCGCCCGTTCGGCCCGTTTCTGGTCCAGGTAATCGGAATACGTGCCGCCGTACCGGGTGGGGCCGCCCAAGGCCGGGTCGAGGTCGACGATGTCGGTGCACACCGCGTCGAGGAACACGCGATCGTGCGACGACAGCACGAGGACACCGGTGAACGAGGCGAGATGCTGCTCCAGGAACTCCATCGCGGCGTCGTCGAGGTGGTTCGTCGGCTCGTCCAGGATGAGCGTGCCCGGCCGCCGGATCAGCAGTGCCGCGAGGCCGAGCCTCGACCGCTGCCCGCCCGAAAGGGTGCTCAGTTCGCGCGCAGGGTCGATCCCGGCCAGCCCGAGACCCGCGCACACGACCTCGGCCCGCCGGTCGGCGTCCCACAGGTCGTGCGCCTGGGCCCATTCGAGGACGGTGCCGTACTCGTCGAGCACGGCACCGTCGTCCGGGCGATCGGTGAGCGCCGCGGTCAGTTCGTCGAGCCTCGCCGACGCCTGCCGGATCTCGGCGAGCGCGTCGTCGATGACGTCGGAGTACCGCGCGGTGAGCGCGAAAGGCAGCTCCTGTAAGAGGAATCCGACGTCGTCGCCGCGCAGCACCTCGCCGCCGTGCGGCTCTTCCATGCCGGCCAGCAGGCGCAGGAGCGTGGACTTGCCGACGCCGTTCTCGCCGACCAGGCCGAGCCGCTGTCCGGCCGAAGCGGTGAGGTCGACGCCGTCGAGGACGACGCGGGCACCGTAGGAGTGGACGAGGTCCTTGGCGATCAGGGAAAGAGACATACGACATCACCGTGCTTCTCGGACATGAGGGAACCCCGCCGGGCCTCATGACTTACGGGAGCGGTGCTCGACCGAAGCCGCCTCGGAGCGGGGAAGGCGTGATGTCAGTTGTCCATGATGGGAGCAGTCTAACGCAACGTATGTAGCGTTAGTCAACCCTCTTTTCGGATCGCAGCCGAGCGGCCTCCTGTTCGGCGAACGCGCGCCCGTCGGTCATGACGCCGAGAAGCGCGGCCAGCTGCCGGCGGTCGAGCCTGCCGAGGCGGTCGCCGAAGAAGCGGGCCATGGGGGAGTAGAGGTCGGCGACCTCCGCCAGCCGGTCGGGGAGCGGGCGGATCGCGAGACGCCGCCGGTCGGCGGGATCGGGGACGCGCTCGACCAGACGCTGTTCCTCCATGCGGTCGAGCATCCGGGTCACCGCGCCGGTCGTCATGCCGAGCGCTCGCGCCAGCCCGGTCGGCGAGGTCGCGGCGCCGCTGATCACCAGCTGGAGCCCGTGCAGTTCGGTGGCGCTGATCCCGAGCCGCTCCGCCATGGCCGTCTGGAACAGGACGGTCGCGCTGACGAACCGGGGGATCTCCAAAGCCGCCTCGGTGGCGAGTTCTCGCTGGTTGGGCATGTGCTTCCTTGGTCAGTAGTTGAGCCGCGCAGTTGCTGAGATGTGCAGCAACTGCGTCGGCAAGGGTATCCGGGCTTGCTTGACATCCGGTCGGCCACCTGTGAATCTGAAAGAGAACTTTCGAAAGAACTCTTTCAGATTGGAACGGTCGATGGCCGGGTTGCCGCCGCGTAAGCGGATCGAGGACGTCGAGCTGATGCGGGCGCTGGCGCATCCGCTGCGGTCGGCGCTGGTGGACCACCTCATGGCGGTCGGTCCGCGGACCGCGAGCGAGTGCGCGGCGGCCGTCGGCTCAACGGCCTCGAACTGCAGCTGGCATCTTCGTCAGCTGGCGCAGCACGGTCTCGTGGAGCGGGTCGAAGGGGAGGACGGGCGGGAACGGCCGTGGCGGGCGTGCCAGGTCGGCATCGAGTTCGGCGACGACCCCGAGCTGCACGGAGCGCAACTGGCGGTCGTCGGCACCACCCTCGCGCGGGAAAAGGAGCTGACCGAGCGCTATCTCGACGCCGCCGATCGCCTCGACAAGGAGTGGCGGGACGCGTCGGGGATCAACAACTACTCGCTGCGGGTGACCGCGGCCGAACTCGACGAGCTGGTCCAGAGGATCGACGCGTTCGTGCGGCCCTACGTCGGGGCGATCCGTGATGACGCTCCCGCCGAAGCCCTTCCGGTCCACTTGGGACTGCGGGCGTTCCTCCGTATCGACGCCGAGGGGAAGCCGAGCAGATGAAACCGTTGAGGGAACCCGCCTTCGCGCGGTTGTGGATCGCCGCATTCTTTTCCGAGACGGCCGAGTGGATGCTGCAGATCGCGCTGCCGGTGTTCGTCTTCCAGGCGACCGGTTCGGCGGCCACGACGGCGTTGAGCATCGTCCTCGGCCTGGTGCCCGCGGTGTTGCTGAGCCCGGTCGCCGGTGTGATCGCGGACCGCTGGAACCGGCGGCTGGTGCTGTGCGTGGTGTGCGCGGGACAGGCGTTCGTGGCGTTGCCGCTGCTGTTCGTCGCGTCCGGCGGCCCGGTCTTCGTGATCTACGGGGTGATGGCCGCGCAGGCGGGTCTGGCCTCGTTGTTCGAACCTGCCCGCAACGCCCTCGTGCCCGAGCTGGTCGCTCCCGGCGACCTGATCGGTGCCAACGGCCTGATGAGCATCAACGGCAGCGTCGCCCGTCTCGCCGGCGGCTGGGCGGGCGGACTCCTGCTCGGTTTCGGCGGTCTTGGCTGGGTCGTGGTCGCGTACCTCGGCGTGCTGGTGATCGGCTCGGCCCTGCTGGCGCGTCCGTTTCCCCGTGTCGCCGCGCCGAAACCGGCCGGACCGCACGAACCGGTGGTGCGAGCCTGGATCGACGGGCTTCGCGAGATCGGCCGCGAAGGGCGCCTTCGCCTCGCCGGTGTCGTCGTCGTGCTGACGTCCCTGGCACAGGGGATGTTCCTGGTGCTATTCGTGGTGTTCGTGCTCGACATCCTCGACGGCACCGAAGGCGACGTCGGTCTGCTGCGCGGTGTGCAGGCCCTCGGCGGACTGGCCGCGGGATTCGCCGTCGCCACCGTCGCCCGCAAGGTCGCGCCCGTGGCCCTGCTCGGCTGGGGCGGCCTGGCGCTCGGCCTGCTGTCGGCCGTGATCTGGAACCTGCCCGCGCTCACCGTGTCGCTGCCGCTGGGTGTCTTCATCGGGCTCTTCGGCCTGGTCGGCGCCCCTGGCGTGCTCGCCGGCTCCGGCCTGCTCTCGCTGGTCCAGACCGCCGCGTCCCCTGAGCGCTCCGGCCGCGTGCTGAGCACCGTCTTCGCCGGGACGGCGGGATTCACGGCACTGGGCGCGCTGTTGACAGGCGTCCTGCTCGACGTGCTCGGCAGCGGTGTCCTGCTGAACGTCCAGGCGGGCCTGCACACCGTCTCGGCGTTGGTCGTGCTGGGGGTGTCAGCGTCGGGCAGGCTGCGCAGTGACGCGATTCCGGCGGTTCCCCGGTCCGGGTGAAGCTACGGTGGTGGGGTGCCGCATCTCTTCGCCACCAGCGACCTCCACGTCACCCATGAGGGCAATGCCCCGCTCGTCGACGAGGTCGTCCCTCGGACCCCCGACGACTGGCTGCTCGTGGCCGGTGACGTCGCCGAACGCGCCGAATCCGTGATCGGGGTGCTCAGGACCTTGCGTGAACGTTTCGCGAAGGTCGTCTGGGTGCCCGGAAACCACGAGCTGTGGACCACCCAGAAGGATGAATGTCAGCTGCGGGGGCAGGCGCGCTACGAGCATCTGGTCGAGCGCTGCCGCGAGATCGACGTCCTCACCCCGGAGGATCCGTACCCGGTGTGGGAACACCAGGAGAAACCGCTGACGATCGCCCCGCTGTTCGTGCTGTACGACTACAGCTGGCGCACCCCCGCGGCCGACGGCCTGCCGATGCTGGCGGCCATCGAGCAGGCGCGGGAGGCGGGCGTGCTGTGCACGGACGAGTTCTTCCTGCATCCTGACCCGTATCCCAGCAGGCAGGCGTGGTGCGCCGACCGGGTGAAGATCAGCACGGAACGGCTGGAGGCGATCCCCGAGGACCACGGGACGATCCTCATGTCGCACTGGCCGCTGCACCGCCACCCGACCGAGCCGCTGTACTTCCCGGAGTTCGCGCTGTGGTGCGGGACGACGGAGACCGAGGACTGGCACCAGCGCTTCCGGGCGGAGGTCGCCGTCTACGGGCACCTGCACATCCCGCGCTCCACGGAGGCGGACGGAGTGCGCTTCGAAGAGGTTTCGCTCGGCTATCCGCGTGAGTGGCGGAAGCGGTCGCGGGGCCCGATCCCGCTGCGGCGCATCTTCTGACGCCTCGTGAGTGGAAGGACGGTTCTCCTCACGGGACCTGACCGAGTCGGTACCGGTGTCCTGCTAGATGCCATGCATGGCCGGAAGGTTGCGAAAGCCACTTTCGCAACCTTCAACGTTGCGAAAGTGGCTTT
>NZ_JBHVKW010000102.1:0-31208 GCF_042797905.1 Amycolatopsis sp. NPDC057786 | reverse complement strand
ACACCAGACGTCGCGAAAGTGGCTTTCGCGACAGCCCGACGTCATCCGGCCGATAGCCCTCGCCGCATTTGGTCCTCTGAATGCGGCAAGCATTCAGAGGACCAAACGCATCAGAGTTCCGTGACCTTGCCCTCGGCGACTTCGAGCCGCCGCGTCGTCGCCACCGCGTCCAACATCCGCCGGTCGTGCGTCACCAGCAGCAGCGTCCCCGGATACTCCGCCAGCGCCGACTCCAGTTGCTCGATCGCGGGCAGGTCTAGGTGGTTCGTCGGTTCGTCGAGCACGAGGAGGTTCACCCCGCGCGCCTGCAGCAGCGCCAGCGCGGACCGCGTCCGCTCCCCCGGCGACAGCGTGGCCGCGGACCGGAGGACGTGCGCGGCCTTGAGCCCGTACTTCGCCAGCAGCGTCCGCACATCGGCGTCGGCCAGTTCCGGGACCTCGCGGGCGAAGGCCTCGACCAGCGGAAGGTCGCCGAGGAACAGCTTCCTCGCTTGGTCGACCTCACCGACCACGACACCGGAGCCGAGTGACGCGGCGCCTTCGTCGACCGGGACGCGTCCGAGCAGCGCGGCGAGCAACGTCGACTTCCCGGCGCCGTTGGCCCCGGTGATCGCGACCTTGTCCGCCCAGTCGATCTGCAAGTCCACCGGACCGAGGGTGAACTCACCCCGCCGCACCACCGCGCCACGCAGGGTCGCCACGACCGCGCCGGCCCTGGGCGCGGCGGCGATCTCCATCCGCAGCTCCCATTCCTTGCGCGGTTCCTCGACGACGTCGAGCCGCTCGATCATGCGGTCGGTCTGCCTCGCCTTCGACGCCTGCTTCTCCGTCGCCTCGCTCCGGAACTTGCGGCCCACCTTGTCGTTGTCGGTGGCCTTGCGCCGGGCGTTCTTGACGCCCTTCTCCATCCACGAACGCTGCATCGCGCCACGCGCTTCGAGCGAAGCCTTGGTGTTCGCGAACTCCTCGTACTCCTCACGGGCGTGCCGCCGCGCGACGGCGCGTTCCTCCAGGTACGACTCGTAACCGCCGCCATAGGTCCGCACCTGCTGCTGCGCGTAGTCGAGTTCGACGACGCGGTCCACGGTGCGGGCGAGGAATTCCCGGTCGTGGCTGACCAGCACGGTCCCCGCGCGCAACCCGGTCACGAACCGTTCGAGCCGCTCCAGCCCGTCGAGGTCGAGGTCGTTGGTCGGTTCGTCGAGCAGGAAGATGTCGTACCGGCTCAGCAGCAGCGACGCCATTCCCGCGCGGGCCGCCTGCCCGCCCGACAACGACAGCATCGGCTGGTCGAGGCTCACGGTGAGCCCGAGATCCGCGACGACCTCGCCCGCCCTGTCGTCCAGATCAGCCCCGCCGAGCGCGAGCCAGCGGTCGAGCGCGAGACCGTACGCGTCGTCCGCGCCGGGTTCCCCCGCGGTGAGCGCTTCGGTGGCGGCGTCGAGCGCGGCCTGCGCGGTGGTGACACCGGTGCGCCGGGAGAGGAACGCCCGGACGGACTCACCCTCACGGCGTTCCGGCTCCTGCGGGAGGTGACCGACGGTGGCCGTCGGCGGGTTCAGCCGGACACTGCCCTCCTCCGGCGGGACGAGGCCGCCGAGGGTCTTCAGCAGGGTCGACTTGCCCGCGCCGTTGACTCCGACGAGACCGATCACTTCGCCGGGCGCGACGACCAGGTCGAGACCGGAGAACAGAACACGGTCGCCGTGGCCGGCGGCGAGATTCTTGGCAACGAGTGTGGCGCTCATGAGATCGGTAAGTCTACGGGGGCCGATTGGACACCTCGTGGTCCCTCGGAAGAGTGGCAAGTATCCAAGCGATCACGGAACGTGGGTAGCCTGGTTGTTCTTCTGGACCCGAACGAATCCCCGAGCATTGAGGTCGGTGACAGCAAATGGCGGACTCCGCCACCCAGGTCCCCGTCGTTTACCAGCAGAAAGGCGGTACCCGTAGGCCGACGTTGAGCAGGCGGCGGGAAGTCGGTCATGCCAGCGCGCGGTCGCTGCTGATGACGATCCTCGGCGAGTACGTCCTGCCCCGTGACCAGGCGATCTGGACCTCGGCGCTGGTCGAGGCGTTGCACGTGCTGGACATCGAGGAGAAGTCCGCACGGCAGGCGCTGGCCCGTTCCTCCGCCGAGGGCTGGGTCGTCTCCGAACGCGTCGGGCGAAGAGTGCGCTGGTCGCTGACTCCACCCGGCAGGCGCCTCCTGACCGAAGGCGCGGAACGGATCTACGCGTTCGGCAACGAGGAGAAGGCCTGGGACGATCGCTGGCTGATGCTGATCGTGTCGGTCCCCGAAGCGAAGCGGGATCTCCGGCACAGGCTGCGCACCCGCCTGACGTGGGCCGGGTTCGGTTCGCCGGTGGCCGGTGTCTGGGTCAGCCCGGATCTCAGCCGCCAGCGCGAGGCCCAGCAGATCGTGCAGGACCTCGGCCTCGACGCGCAGGCGATGTCGTTCACCGCCGCCTACGGTGATGTCGGCGATCAGGAGACGATGGTCGCGCGGTCCTGGGACCTGAGCGATCTCAAGGACCGCTACGAGGACTTCATCGACCGGTTCACCGGTCTGCATCCCTCCGGTGAGCGCGGTGTCCTGCGCGCGCAGACCGAACTCGTCCACGAATGGCGCAGCTTCCCCTTCCTCGATCCCCGGCTTCCGCTGAAACTTCTCCCCGACGGTTGGAGCGGCGTGCGCGCGGCGGACCTGTTCCACCGCAAGCACGTCGAATGGCGACCAGAAGCACAGGCGCAATGGGACGAACTCGTCGCGGCGTCGGGCTAGGGTCACGGAAAACGACCCCCATCGGAGGGAACCGCCTTGGCCGCCTCGATTCGCCTCGACCGTGAAGACGACCTCGCCGTCCTGACCATCGCTTCGCCGCCGCTGAACCTCTATACGGCGGAACTGCAGGCCGAACTGGGCGAGGCGATCGGCGAACTGGAGGCCACGCCGCCGCGCGCGGCACTGATCCGCGCCGAAGGGAAGATCGTCAGCGGCGGCGTGGACGTCTCCCTGTTCGACGCCCAGTCGAGCGCGGCCGAGGCGAAGGTGCTCTTCGACGAGATGCTGGCGATCCCCGACCGGATCGCCGCGCTCCCGTTCCCCACCGTGTTCGCCGCCCACGGGCTGTGCTTGACGTGGGCGTTCGAGGTCGCGGTCGCCTGCGACATCGTCCTCGCGAGTGAGAAGGCCAAGTTCGGCCTGGTCGAACGGGTCGTCGGCCTGACCCCGACCATGGGCGGCACGCAGCGGCTCGCCGCCCGCGCCGGTGTCGGCCGTGCCAAGGAGTTCGTGATGACGGGCGCGACGTACGACGCCGCGACACTCGAACGCTGGAACGTGGTCAACCGGGTGCTCCCGGCCGACGGTTTCGACGAGGCCGCGCGCGCCTTCGCGACCGACCTCGCCCAGGGGCCGACGCGTGCGCACGCCGCCACCAAGAAGGTCCTGGAGCACTACGAGCACGGCGGCGTCGCCGAGGCGAACGAACACATCACGACGATCGCCGCCGGGCTCTTCGACACCGAGGACCTGCGCGCCGCGGTGAAGTCGTTCCTCGCCGACGGCCCCGGCAAGGCGACCTTCACCGGCCGCTGAACCGCTACGGCCGCTGACCTGCCGCGTCCACCACACCGGACGCGGTCACCGCGGTCGAATTCGTGCCCAGGTACCGGAAGGTGTCGGCGGCGAAGACGATCACCACCGGTTTCGCCACCTTGGGGTCGTCCCCCGGCCTCAGCGGCCAGGTGATGCCAACCCCCGGCCTGCCCGCCGCGTCCTGCGTGTGGTCGATGGCGCGCAGCCCGGGGACCTTCGCCGCCGCGCCGAACAGAGCCGCCCGGACCGCAGGAGAAAGATAGCTCTCGTTCGCCAGCGAGAGGACGTCCTTGCCCATCGCGTTGAAGTCGCCGTCGTGACCGCTGTGGTCGGCGTTGAGATATGCGAACATCGCGTCCGCGTCGGTGGGGAGATCCGCCCGATGAGCGGGCGACGGCGTGCACGGCTCCGTGACGCCCTTGAGCGGCTCTTCGCCCTTGTACGCCTGCGCCCGCCCGTTCCGGCAACCCGGAAGCGGGAAGGAACTTCCGTCCGCCATCTTGATCAGACCGTCGTGGGTGCCATCGGCCGAACGCCAAGATTCCCGCTCGCCGTCGGGCTGCTTGGTCTTGGTGTAGACGAACTGGCTCGGCGTCGGTGGCGTGTCCGGCGCCTTCAGCGCGGCCGCGGCGGCGTTCCGGAGCACCGTCACGGGATCCGCGGCGGCCGAGGGAGGTTCGAGGCCGACCTGTTCGACCGGCGCCAGCGCGACGACGGCGGTGATCGCCGCGGCGAGCCCGAGCGCCCCGGCCCCGGTCCACACCCAGCGTCGCTGGTTCCTCGGCGGCGCCACGTTTTCCGGTTCGGCGGCGGTGATCTCGGCCACCAAGCGCTCCCGCGCCCGGCCGAGTGCGCCGGATTCCGCGAGTGGGACCGAGCCGGTCCGCTCGGCGATCAGCTGCAGCTCATCCATGGGTGGAGATCTCCTTCGAAGTCGTGGTGTCCGGGCGCCCCAGCGCCTCGCGGACCTTTCGGCGGGCGCGGTTGAGCCGAGAGCGGACGGTGCCGAGCGGAATGCCCAGCGCCGAGGCCACTTCCTCGTAGCTCAGGCCTTCTCCGGCGAACAACGTGAGCGCGTCCCGGTCGCCGTCGGCCAGTTCCGCCAGCGCGGAGTCCAGCAGCTTCCCCATCGCCTCGGCGGTCACCTGCTCCGCGACGCGCTCGGCGTGCCCTTCTTCGTGAGACGGCGGGCCGAGGGCTTCCCGCAGCTTCAGCTCCTTGGCCTCCTCACGACGCCGTTGCGCCACGAGGTTGGTGGCGATCCCGTAGAGCCATGGCCGGGCGTCGCGTCGCTCCGTGTCGTAGCCCTCGCGTTTGCGGAAGGCCACCAGGAACGCTTCTCCCAGCGCGTCCTCGGCGGCGGCGGGCCCGATGCGCCTGACCAGGTAACGGTGGATGTGCGCGGCATGCCGGTCGAAGATCGCGGAGAACCAGTCCGGCCTGGTCACCGATCTCGCGATCAGCTCCGCGTCTTCGAGATCGTCCGGATCCGCCCCAGATGAGCTCATGAACCGCCCTTCGCCGTTCGTCAGTGTCACCTGCTGTCCGCAGCCGGGGCCGAACGGGTTCACGGCAGCCGAATCGGTCTAGACCTTTTATGCGTCCCGCGCTACATTCAAGTGTGGTCTAGACCACACGCGCCATCATTCAGAGCAGGTCAGTCTCGCCGCCTCTTTTGGAGAGAACCGCCATGAGACGCACCCGAAAACGACTACTCAGCGCACTCACCGTGACACTCCTCGCCGCCGGGCTCCTGGTAGCCGCGGGCACTCCGGCGCTGGCGGCGGGCCGCCTCCGCGCCGCCTTCACCTTGACCGGGACCACCGGCGAGTACACCGTCACGAACCCCAGCAGCGAAACCGTCGCCGACTGGTCCATCACCTTCACCGTCCCCGCCGGGGTGACCGCCACCAGCGGCGCCAACGGCACGGTTTCCCAGACGGGCAACCAGGTCACCCTCACCCCGGCGTACTACATCAAGTCGCTGGCGCCGGGCCGTTCGACCTATCCCTACAGCCCGTCGTTCCGGCTCAGTTCCGCGGTCAACCCGACCACCTGCCGGATCGACGACGCCAACTGCGACGGTTCCGGGGACACCCCGCCGTCGACGCCGGCCAACCTGCGGCTCGTGGCGAAGACGACCACGACCGCCGCGCTGGCCTGGAACGCCGCCGCCCCGGGCTCCCTGCCCGTCGTCGGCTACGACGTCTACCAGGGCACCACGCTGGCGACCTCGGTCACCGGCACCGAAGCGAGGATCACCGGGCTGACGCCGAACACGGCGTACAGCTTCACCGTCGTCGCCAAGGACCGGAAGGACGCCAAGTCGCCGCCCACCCCGGCACTGGCGGTGACCACCAACAATCCGAGCGACGACACCCAGGCACCGACCGCGCCGTCGAACCTCCGCTCGACCGCGGTCACCTCGGGCTCGATCTCCCTGGCGTGGAACGCTTCCACCGACAACACCGGCGTCGTCTCCTACGACGTCTACCGCGGCACGACCCTCGCCACGACGGTGACCGGGACGACCGCGACGGTGACCGGGCTTTCACCGTCCACTTCGTACTCTTTCACGGTCAAAGCCCGCGACGGGTACGACAACGTCTCCGCGGCGAGCGCCGCCGTCAGCGCTCGCACCGGCGACATCGTGAACGGGTACGCCCGGGTCGGTTACTTCGTCCAGTGGGGCATCTACGGCCGCCAGTTCTTCGTCAAGAACCTGGTGACCAACGGATCCGCCGCCAAGCTGACCCATCTGCTGTACGCCTTCGGGAACATTGACCCGGTCAACCACACCTGCCTTTCGGGCGTCACCAAGGGGACGACGCCGAACCCGCAGGACCCGAACCAGGGTGACGGCGCTGGTGACGCGGAAGCCGACTACTCACGGCCGATGTCCGCCGCCCAGTCCGTCGACGGCGTCGGCGACACCGGCTGGGAGACGCTGCGCGGCAACTTCAACCAGCTGAAGAAGCTCAAGGCCAAGTACCCCAACCTGAAGATCCTCATCTCCTTGGGCGGCTGGACCTATTCGAAGTACTTCTCCGACGTCGCGGCCACCCCCGCGTCGCGGCAGAAGTTCGTCGCGTCGTGCATCGACACGTACCTCAAGGGGAACGTGAAGCCGTACGGCGGCGCCGGCGGTCCGGGTACGGCCGCGGGCATCTTCGACGGCATCGACATCGACTGGGAGTGGCCGGGCAGCCCCGACGGGCACCCGGGGAACCACTGGAGCGCCAACGACAAGACGAACCTGACCGCGCTGCTGGCCGAGTTCCGCACACAGATGGACGCCTACGGCGCGACCACCGGCAAGCGGTACGAACTGCAGGCGTTCACCCCCGCCGACCCGGCGAAGGTGAAGGGCGGCTGGGAGATCCCGAAGATCTTCGACTACCTCGACGTCGCGAACGTGCAGGGCTACGACTTCCACGGCTCCGGCAGCGACAACTCGTGGGAACCGAACCGCACCGGCCACCAGGGGAACCTCTACGCCGACGCGGATGATCCGTACAACTTCAAGTTCAGCGTGGAGTCGGCGATCAACGCCTACACCGAGGCCGGGGCCAATCCACGGAAACTCACCCTCGGGCTCGCCTTCTACGGGAGAGGCTGGCAAGGGGTCGCCGACGGCGGCAAGAAGGGCGAATGGCAGAGCGCGACCGGAGCCGCGCCTGGCCAGTTCGCCGAGGAAGCAGGTACTCGTGGCTACGCGAATCTCTTGGCCAGTGTCCCCAACTGTGCCGTCCAGCACGACACCGCGGCCGTGGCCACGTCGTGCTACACGGGCAACGGAGGGCAATGGTGGACCTTCGACGACGCCTGGTCCATCCAGCAGAAGGTCGCCTGGCTCAAGACCAGAGGGCTGCTCGGGGTCATGGCCTGGGAGATGTCCGGTGACACCGGATCCCTCATGACCACAGTGGACAACTCGCTGAAGTGACGGGTTCCCTCGCGCGTGGCGAGCCACGCGCGAGGGGGCTTCACCTTCACCTCGGCTTCCTGCACAGTGTGGTTCGTGACTTCAGTGAACGACGAGCGGACTCTGCTCATCGCCGGCTCCTACACGGCGGCGGGCAACGGCAATGGCGAGGGCATCGGCACGTTCTGGCGCGACACACGGACGGGAGAGCTGACCCCGGCCGGTTCGCTCACGCTGGATTCGCCGAGCTGGCTGGCCCCGCATCCCGCGCTTCCCGTGCTCTACGCCGTGAACGAAACCGCCGAAGGTGCGATCACCGCGGTGGCCGTCGCCGAAGACGGCACGCTGTCGGCCCTGAACTCCCTGCCGACCGGTGGCGCTGATCCGTGCCACCTGGCGGTCACCCCCGATGGCCGGTACCTGTTGTGCGCCAACTACAGCAGTGGCAGCCTGGCCGCTTTCGCGCTCGGCCCCGACGGAGTGCCCACAGTGCGGACCGCGCTGGTCGAGCACCAAGGCAACGGCCCGAACACCGAACGGCAGGAGGCGGCGCACGTCCACATGGCCGTCGTCGACGAGACCGGAACGCTGGTCAGCGCGGTCGACCTGGGCACCGACGAGATCCGCAGCTACCGCCTCGGCGAAGAGGGCGAGCTGATCCCCTTGTCGGTGTCGACGCTGCCCGCCGGGACCGGTCCACGGCAGCTGGTCCGGCGCCCCGGCACGAATCACGCGTACGTCGTCGGCGAACTGGCCGCCTCGCTGGTGACGGTGTGCGAAGAGCCACCGGGCACGTTCGCCGTCGAGAACTCCGTTCCCGCGACACTGGAACCCGGCGGCGAGAACCTCCCCGCACAACTCGTCCTGCACAACGAGCACCTGTTCCTGTCGAACCGCGGTCCCGACAGAATCACGGAGTTCACCTTCGACGGTGTGCTTCCGCGGGCCGTCGCCGACCATCGGACCGGCGCGGGGCCACGGCACTTCTGCGTTGTCGGCGAGCATTGTTACGTCGCGTCGCAGAACTCTGACGCGATCCAGGCGTACGAACGCGCTACCTGGCGCCTGATCGGCTCCTATCCGATCGGAAGCCCGGCCTTCATCGACGTCTGGCCGCACTGATTCGTTCAGCCCGCTGAACGGGCGGGCCTTCTTTCTTTTCGAGGTGAACAAAGCTCTTGACGTGCCTGGTCCAGACCATGACACTGAATCGCGCGCCGCCGGTGACTGGTTCACACCCACTCGAGGAGACCCATGTCCCTACCGAGGAAACTGCTCACCCTGACCACGCTCGTCCCGCTGGCACTGGGCCTATTCAGCGCCCCCGAGCAGGCCGCGCCCGCCACCTTCACCCATCCCGGCGTCCTGGTCGGCCGGCCGCACTTGGATTTCGTCCGCGCCAAGGTGCAGGCCGGCGCGCAACCGTGGAAACAGGCTTACGACGCGATGATGTCGAGTTCGTACGCCTCCCTGTCCCGGTCACCGAAACCCCGCGCCATCGTCGAATGCGGTTCCTATTCGAATCCGAACATCGGCTGTACCGATGAGCGGCAAGACGCGATCGCCGCGTATTCGCTTTCACTGGCGTGGTACATCACGCGCGACGCGAAATACGCGGCCAAGGCGATCGAGATCATGGACGCGTGGTCCGCGGTGCTGAAAGATCATACGAACAGCAACGCTCCCCTCCAATCGGCATGGTCGGCCTCCTCGTGGCCACGCGCGGCGGAGATCATCAAGCACACCTACACGGGCTGGCCGAATTCCGGCCGCTTCGGCACCATGCTCAGGAACGTGTACCTGCCGGAGGTGATCAACGGCAGTCACAGCAACGGCAACTGGGAACTCAGCATGACCGAGGCGGCGATCGGCATCGCCGTATTCCTCGACGACAAGGCGACGTACGACAAGGCCGTCGCGAAGTTCCGCACCCGCGTCCCCGCCTATCTCTACTTGAGCAGCGACGGCGCACTCCCGAAGACCGCGCCCGGCAGCGGCCTGAACACCCGCGACAAGATCGTCAAGTACTGGCAAGGCCAGACGACGTTCGTCAACGGCCTCTCCCAGGAGACCTGCCGCGACTTCACCCACACCGGCTACGGCCTCGCCGCCATCGCGAACTTCGCCGAGACCACCCGCATCCAGGGCCAGGACCTCTACCCCGAGATCGCCGACCGCCTCCGCGAAGGCCTCGGCTTCCACGCGAAGTACCAGATGGGCGCCGCCGTCCCGTCGTGGCTGTGCGGCGGCAGCCTGAAGCTCGGCCTCGGCCCGATCACCGAGGTCGGCTACAACCACCTCCACACCCGCCTCGGGCACACCATGAGCAACACCGAAGCCCTCACCCTGCGCCAGCGCCCGGCGGGCACCAACAACCTGTTCGTCGCCTGGCAGACGCTCACCCACGCCGGCAACCCCCAGTGACCCCGTGAGGGCCGCCCGAATGCGGCAGGGCGGCCCTTACGGACCGTTTCCGCAGCTCAGACACACAGTGACCCCTGGTTGCAAGCCCCCGTCCGGGACCCGCTAAAGTACTCACATCGCACTCCACGGAGCGCGGGTCCGGGCTGTGGCGCAGTTTGGTAGCGCACTTGACTGGGGGTCAAGGGGTCGCAGGTTCGAATCCTGTCAGCCCGACCGGACGAAGCGGGTTTCCGTAGCTCACCAGCTGCGGAGGCCCGTTTTTTCATGTGTCACCGCCCGAAGAGGACGTCTGGAAATCCGGACCCTGCCGGCGGTTCAGCTGATGAAGCCCGCCGACTTGAGCCAGTCGCGGGCGACCGTGGCGGGTTTCTGGCCGTCGACGCTGACCTTCTTGTTCAGGTCCGTGAGCGTCGCGGTGTCGAGCTTCGCGGCGATCGGCGTGAAGATGTGCTCCAGCTGCGGGTATTTCTGGGCGAGCGCAGTGGCGATCGTGATCGCGGGGTTGTACGTCGGGAAGAAGTGCTTGTCGTCGTCGAGCACGGTGAGGTTCTGCGCGGCCACGCGCCCGTCGGTGGAGGCGACCGAGCCGAAGCCGCAGGGGTCCCCCTTGCCGATGCTCGGGTAGACGACGGCGTCGTTGAGCAGGTGCACCTGCGGGTCGGGCAGGGTGAACCCGTAGGTCTTCGCCAGGCCGGGGAATCCGTCGTCCCGGCTCTTGAACTCCGGGCCCATACAGGTCGAGGCCGCGGCCGGGTCCCGCTTCACCAGGGCCGCGTAGTCGGACAGCGTCTTGACGCCGGTCCGGGCCAGTGTCGCCGGGTTGCCGGCGAGAGCGTAGGTGTCGTTGGCGGGCGAGCGTGCCCACCACGTGACGCCGTTGGCGGTGTCGGCTTGCTTGACCGCTTCGTACTGCGCCTGCGGGTCACTGATCGGCTTGGTCTGATTGAGGTAGCTCACCCAGGCGGTGCCGGTGTACTCCCAATACAGGTCGACCGCGCCGCTGGTGAGCGCCCTTCGGACGTTGCTCGATCCGGTGATGTTGGTCTTGTCCTCCGGGCTCGCCCCGGCCGCCTGCAGTGCGGCGATGGCGATCTGCCCGAGCAGCAGCTGCTCGTCGAACTCCTTGGAGCTGACCCGGATCTGGGCGCCGTTCAGCGCGTCGATCTTCTTGATGGATCCCTCGCCCACCTGGGCGCCGGTCTCGTCCTTGCCGATCGTGCAGCCTGCCGCGAGCGCCGCTGCCACGGCGAGCGCGAGCACGACGGCGGTCGTGCGCTGGAGCATCCGCATGGGTCCTCCTCCTTGAAGTCGGTCGAGCTACATGCCGCGCGGGTGCAGGAACTCCTCGGCGACCAGCCCGAGCCAGTCGACGAAGAGCGCCAGTGCGGCGACGATGATGCCGAAGGTCAAGCTCAGGATCGGGCGGTCCAGCCCGATCCCGGCGACAAGCCCTCCGCCGAGACCGCCGCCGCCGATGAACGTCGCCAGCGTCGCGCTCGCGACGGTGAGCACCAGCGCGGTCCGGATCCCGGCGAGGATCACCGGGACGGCCAGCGGCAGTTCGATCCGCCACAGGACGGCTGTCTTGCCCATGCCCATGCCGCGCGCGGCGTCGACGAGGGTCGGGTCGACGTCGTCGAGCCCGACGATCGTGTTGCGCAGCACCGGCAATGTCGCGTAGACGACGAGCGCCGTCACCGCCGTCGCGGTGCCTGTGCCGATCCAGAGCGCGAGCAGCACGACGAGCCCGATCGACGGGATCGCCTGGCCGAGATTGCCCAGCCCCAGGCCGATGGGCCGGGCCCAGCGGGCGCCGGCGCGGGTGAGGAGGATGCCGAGCGGGAGGGCGATGGCGATGGTGCACACCGTCGAGATGAGGGTGAGCCGCAGATGCGCGCCCAGTTCGGTGAAGATCTCGCCGGCGTTGAGAAAACGCTGTTCGATCGAGTCGATCGGTTGCGCGCGCACGATCATGAAGAGCGCCAGTAAGGCGAGGGTCAACAGGACCGGGCGCACCAGCAGCCCGAGCCGGCGCCGACGAGGCCGCGCGGGCACCGTGGAGTCCGGTCCCGGCGCGGGTACCTCCGCTGCGTCCGGGATCGCGGGCGCGGCTGCTTCGTCAGTGGTCCGGAGCGCCGCGACGAGGCTGGGCACGTCGCACACCCCCAGCGGCCGCATAGCGCTGTCCTCGGTGACCACGACCGCGGTGCTGCCGGTCCGCACCATCACGTCCAGGACATCCCGCAGGGTGGCGTCGGGCCGGACCGGAGGCAGGCCCTCCGGTCCGGCCGCCGGCCGGAGCTCCAGGTCACCCACTCGGATCAGCGCGAGCCGCTTCAGGTTCCGTTTCGAGCCGACGAAGCTCGCGACGTAGTCGTCCGCCGGCGCGGCGAGGATCGCCTGGGGCGTGTCGTACTGAGCGATCACCGACCGCGGCCGCAGCACGGCGATCCGGTCACCGACCTTCAGCGCCTCGTCGAAGTCGTGCGTCACGAATACGATCGTCTTGCGCACTTCCCGTTGCAGGCGAAGGAATTCGTCCTGCAGCCGGGCGCGCGTGATCGGGTCGGTGGAGCCGAACGGCTCGTCCATCAGCATGACCGGCGGGTCCGCGGCCATCGCCCGCGCCACACCGACGCGCTGCTGCTGACCGCCGGAAAGCTCACGCGGGTACCGGATGCCGTGCTCGCGGGTCAAGCCGACGACGTCGAGCAACTCGCGCACGCGATCGGCGATGCGTCGTCGAGTCCAGCCGCGCAACCGCGGCACCACGCCGATGTTGGCGTCCACTCGCAGGTGCGGGAAGAGCCCGACCTGCTGGATGACGTAACCGGTGTTGCGCCGGTGTTCGTCGAGGTCGAGCGCCGACACGTCGGTGCCGCCGATCGTGACGACGCCCGCGGTCGGGTCGACGAGCCGGTTGATCATCCGCATGGTCGTCGTCTTGCCGCACCCCGACGGACCGGTCAGCACCACGATCTCCCCCGCGGGGATGCGCATCGTCAGGTTTTCGACCGCCGGTACCGCTCGTCCGGGGTAGAGCTTGCTGACGTCCCGCAGCTCGATCGTCTCACCGCCCATTCCGGCGGTCTCCCCCGTCGTCGCCGGAGCCACCGCTCGGCGGGCGCGGGGACGTCGCCGTGTGGTCAGCTTGCCGACCACCACGAAGGCCAGGTCGAACAGCAGCGCCAGCACCATGATGCCGAGCGTTCCGGTGAGTACCTGGTTCAGCGAGTTGACCGAGCCGAACCGGCCGAGCCCGTCGAAGATCTCGTTGCCGAGGCCGGGACCCTTGACATACGCGCCGATGGCCGCGATACCGATCGTGATCTGCGTCGAGACCCGGATACCGGAAAGGATCACCGGCCAGGCGAGGGGCAGCCGCACGCGAAACAGCAGCCGCGCGCGGCCGAACCCCATACCGCGCGCCGCGTCCACCACGGCCGGGTCGACGCCACGAAGCCCGACGATCGTGTTACGCGTGATCGGCAGAAGTGCGTAGAGGACCAGTGCGCACAGGACATTCGTCAGCCCCAGCCCGAACGGCCCGATCAGGATGCCCAGCAGCGCGATCGACGGGATGGTCAGGAACGCCGCCGTCGTCGTGGTCGCCATCGCGCCCAGCCACCGCCGGTGGTAGGTGAGCAGGCCGATCGTCATTCCGATCAGCACGGCCAGTGCCATCGCCGCCAGGGTGAGATCCACGTGCAGGATCGCGTCGTTCACGACGTCGATCCAGTTCTCCCGGAGGTACTCCGACAGGCTCAGGGCGCCGCTCCTCGACGTCGCAGGACAGAACACGGCCGACCACGCCGGATTCGGCCGGGTCCCAGCCCAGCATGTCCGCGGGGTTCCTGTCCACAGCTCGACGTGAAGAAACCGCGCCTACCTGGCCGCGACCCAGGAGATGAGCTTGCCCATGTTGGCCACATAGGTGCCGGTGCCGATCACCGCCGGCCGCTCCTTCGGCCGGTACGGCGGCTCCTCGGGTGGGGTGAGTGGATCATAGGGCGAGGTGTCGTACAGGTCGCCCACGTGCTTGCTCATGTACGCCTTTCCGGCGTAAGGCGTGGCCGGGGAGGGACCGCGATAAGGGTTGGTGATCGCGTCCGCCGGGGTCAGCCAGTAGTCCTTGCCGCCGAGCCCGTCGGCCAGCGCCGTCGCCTCCGCGTCCGAAACGACCGGCAGCTGTGACGGCGCGCCGAGGAAGAGGTCGGTGAGCTGCGGCTCGCGCGGGGTGAAGTAGCGAGGGAGCGGGACCGAGACGCCGCTGAGCGGCGAGCGCACTTTCAGGTCGGCGACCTGCGCGGGGCTGAGCGCCCGCAGTTGCTCGTAGGTGGCGCGCAGGGCCGCGGTGTCGATCACGCGGCCGCCGGAATAGTGGCTCAGCGTCGCGCGATGGTCGTTGTCGGTGTAGTAGGCGCCGTTGCGGACGTTCGAGCCGAAGCGGTGGACGAACCGCGCCCGGTTGGTCTCCAGATCCACGAAGGTGGGATGGGTTCGCCCGGCCAGCAGCGGGTTCTCGGCCTGCTGCCGCGCGGTGAGCGGGCAACTGTCCAGCCAGGCGATGGCTTCGGGAGCCCGGTCGAGGAACACTCGATCACCGGTGAGCCGGAAGTAGTGGAACAGCTGCTGCACATTGGTCTGGGTGGTGTGCGTGGCCAGGGCGCGGGGTTCGTAGGACCGCGCACCCGCCGGAGCACCCGCCGGCCTGCCGCCCGACTCCCTGGTCAGGTGCTGCAACGCCCATCCCGCCTGCGGGCCCGGCTGCTGCAGACGGCGCAGGCAGTCCATCGCGCGCCGGATCGGCCCGGCAAGGCCTGGCATGTCCAAAGTGGACATGCACATCAGCAGGAACTTGATGTTCTCGCCGAGGACGTCGTCGTTGAAGGTGACGTGCCCGGTGTAGTCACCGTCCTCCATGCCGTGCCGGATGTCGGCGGGCAGCCACGGCGGCAGCACCTCGGGCCACGGCGTGTCTTTCACCGCCCCCGCGAACCGGGGGAAACGCTGCGGCCAGCCGCCGTCGGCGATCCCTCCGCGGATCTGCGCCTTCACCACGAAGCGCAAGGCGCGATCGAGGGCCACGCGGAACCGGTGATCGCCGCGTTCCAGGTAGAGGCGCAGGATGAGCTGCGCGGCGGAGGACGTGCCCGCGTCGTCGAAAGTCGCGTTGCCGTAGTAGTGCTGAAACTCCTCCAGTCGCCAGCCGTTCGCGCCGACGGTGTCGTACCACTTGCGCAGCGCCTTCGTACCCGCGAAATCGTGCACGTAGTTCCAGCCGCCGGCCGGCAACTGGACGGCCGCCAAGGCGAGACCGGTGCGCGAGGCGGCGCGGTAGAAGGACTCGTCACCGGTGGCGTGGTACGCGTCGAGCAGGCTGTGCCCGACCGACGGCGTTCCCGGCGGTTGTACCCAGCACATGGTGGGGCCGGCCGCCATCTCACCCCAGGTCTGGGACCGGTCGGGCAGGTAGCTCCAGACATAGGCGCCGTGATGGGAGAGCTGTTCGTCGAAGAACCCGGCGGCCCGGCGCATGGCCTCCGGAATTCCCGGCACGGCGGCCCGAACGGACTGGTGTCCACCCGCGAGGACGGCTACCGGCACGGCGGTGGCGAGGAACCCGAAGCTGCGGCGCGTAAGGCTCATGATCGCATCTCGATTCACATATCTGAACGACGTCCACACTTGTAAACGCATCGTGATAGCTGGGAGCGCTCCCGTCAAGCCGGATCGTCCACCTGGAGCAATATCGGCGAATCGCGGCGCGGCTGGCCTCACGATTCATCAGTGTGAACCGGGAATCGATGATCAAGGGTTGACGCGACGCCGGTTCATTGGTCTCCTGTTCTCGGCGCTTCGCCATCGGATCCGAATCAATCCTTTTAGGACATTCAGTTTTCATCGACCGCAAGGAGGCGGCGTGATGAATTTGCGTCCTTTTCGATTTCTTTCGATTCTGACTTTGACCGTTGCCACTTCGACGACCGCGGTTGCCACCGGCGTCAATGCGGAACTCTCCGCGCAGGCGGCACCGATCGGCTGGGCGAGTCAGAACGGCGGCACCAACGGTGGCGGCACCACACCGCCGATCACGGTGACCTCGGCGTCCGCGTTGAGCGCGGCGGTCAGCGGAACCGCGGCGGCGGTAGTGCGGGTCTCCGGCACCATTTCCTGCTCCGGCATGCTCAAGGTGGGGTCCAACAAATCCATCCTCGGTAATTCCGGAGCGACGATCGACGGCTGCGGCCTGACCTTGAGCGGCGCCAAGAACGTGGTGATCCGAAATCTGTCCTTCCGGAACTGGGACGACGACGCGATCAACATCGAAAAGGCATCGACCAACGTGGTCGTCGACCACAACACGTTCACCAACGGATACGACGGCGCCGTCGACATCAAGCGCGCTTCGGATTACATCACGGTGTCCTGGAACCGCGTACACGGGCACAACAAGTCCATGCTGCTCGGGCACAGTGACGACAACGGGAGCCAGGATATCGGCAAATTACGGGTGACCTATCACCACAATTACTTCGACGGCTCCGGGACACGGCATCCGCGTGTGCGATTCGCCAATCCGGTGCACGTGTTCAACAACTACTATCGGGATAACGAATACGGTGTCGCGTCCACCTGCAAGGGTGGCGTCCTCGTCGAGAACAACCACTTCGACAACGTCGACGAACCCACCCTGGTCGGCTACGCGGGTTCACCGGCCGGCACCCTGGTGCAGCGCGGGAACCTCTTCACGGGATCCGGTTCACCGCAGGCGAGCGGAACTGTGGCCGGAATTCCGTATTCCTACGGCCTTGAGCCCGCCAGCGCGGTGAAAGGCAGTGTGACCGCCGGCGCGGGAGCGGGCAAGATCCTGCCCTGACCTTCACCGCCCCGGAGCAGGCAAGCTCCGGGGCGGCATTCCGGAGGGTCATCGCCGGTCCGTGCGTACTCGACCGGACGCCGAGCACAGTCAATGTCCGCAACCGCCCGAGCTCGCCCCCTTTTCGCTGAGGCGCAAAGGGTCTGGTCGTCTGCCGCGGCAGTGCGTCACGATCACACACGGAAACGCGAGCGCTTTCCGCGAGTCCCAGTTGAGAACCGGACGTACAACGACTACAAGGGGATGAATGAAGACGCTACTCAAGAAGGCGACGATCACCGCCGCGGCGAGCGTGCTGATGTTCGGCCTCACCACGGTGGGCACCGCCTCCGCTGAGGCCGCGGCCATCACCTGCGACACGAAGTCCAGCGGCAAGGACGGCCCCTTCTACCATGGGGAATCGGCCTCCTACGCCTACGACAAGCGGTTCAGCAAGAGTCACCCTGTCCCCGCGCTGGCGACCAACATCCCCCAGGGCACGGCGACCTGGTCGAACTGGGACGGATCGAACGACCTGATCCTGGTCACCTCGTACGAGTCGGGCCACCGCAGCGCGATCATCATCGGGATCGACGCCAAGACCGGCAAGCAGGTCGGCCAGGCGCTGCTCGCTTACTCGCACGTCGGCGGGATCGCCGTATTCGAGAAGCAGGGCTGGGCCTTCGTGTCGGGCAGGGGCGACACGGTTCGCAAGTACTCGCTGGCGAAGCTGAAGAACGCGATCAAGAAGTCGCTGCCCCTTGAGCAGGAGGGCAAGGCGCAGACCGTCTACGCCTCCTCGTTCCTTACCAGCCACGGCCCGAGCAACACGCTGTGGGCGGGCAAGTTCGAAGACTCCAAGCGCGGACTGATGCATTCGTACACCGTCGGCGCCGACGGCAGGCTGGGCTACCGGCCGGGGTCGTGGGAGGTGCCGACGAAGACGCAGGGCCTCGTCGTCACCAAGGACCTGTTCATCTACAGCACTTCGCACGGCAGGAACAACCGCAGCAACCTCTACGTGGTCCGGCGCGGCGCCGGCGACAAAGACCTGGACACGGCCAAGAAGCACTGCTTCCGCGCGCCGAGCATGTCCGAGGGGTTGACGGTCTACGGCAGCAACGTCTACCTGGCGTTCGAGTCCGGCGCCCACTACTACAGCAAGGCCGCGGACAAGCCGAGGAACATCATCTCGAACCTGCACAAGGCGCCGCTGTCGTCTTTGGAGGCGCTCGCGCCCCGGTGACGCGCGGGCGAACGGGCGAGGACGGTCAAGTCACCGTCCTCGCCCGCCGCCGGACCACAGGAGCGTCAGCGGTGTCCGTGGATGGTGCGATTGATCCAGGCGTAGTAGGCGGGCACGTTGGCGTAGAGGCCGGGTCCGTTGGCGCAAGGCACGTCGTCGTCGCCGGGACCGGAGGTGACGCCGATCAGCTCCCACCGGCCCCACTTCCCGCGCTGGATCTGCGGCCCACCGGAGTCCCCCATGCACGCCATCGCACCGGGCTTGGAGCTGACCGTGCAGAGCCGGGTCGGGTCCGCGTAGCCGGGCGAGCATTCCGACACCGCTCCGCGGCGGGTGTCGAGCTCCTGGAGTCGTTCGGGGAATACCACTTCGGTGAGGTCGGCGGTGTCGACCGTGGTGCCGAAACCCAGCAAGCGGGTCGGCGTGCCGGGGTGACCGGGACGGCCGGCGATGCGGATGGGCTGTTCGGAGACAGGGCGGTCAAGGCGCACCAGAGCGATGTCATTCTTGTTCGGCCGGCCCGGCTGGTAGCCGGGGTGGCGCACCATGCGGTCGATCGTGCGCACGGTACCGCCGGAGGTCCGTCGCTCGCTGCCGATGCGCACCGTCCCCTCCGGCCGCGCCGGGTTGTTCCCCGGATCGACACAGTGCGCCGCGGTCACCACCCACCGCGGATGGATCAGCACGGCCCCGCAGACACCTTTGGCGTTGTTCAGCTCGGGCACGATCTCCGGGATCGAGGCCATGAACTCGTAGCGCTCGGTGGAGTTCTTCCCGTTCACCACCGCGTCGGCGCTGCCGGGGACAGCGATCGCGCAGAAATCTCCCACCAGCGCGACACTGGCGGCACGAATCAGGTGGCTACGCGCGGAACCCGCTCTCGACATGAATTTCCTTCGTTCGGGTGCTTCGGATCGTCGGATACAGCCTCGCGGCCTGCCTCGTCCTGGACCATCGGGCCAGCCCGCTTACTCCTCGTTGTGGCTGCCCTACGCCAAGCGGTAGGGCACGCCCTACCCGCCGGTGGTTTCGATCAGGCCGGGATCGGTTACCCGATGGCGCGAACGGTGAGTAAGGAGGTCCACCATGCCAGGACGGGAAGACCTGCCCAGCACGCTCTTGCGTTCGCCGCGCGAGGCACAGGACACCTGGGTGGCCGCTCATGATTCGGCGCTCGAAACCTACGGGCCCGGCCGCCGTGCCGGCCAGACCGCGTTCGCGGCCGTGAAGCACTCCTTCGAAAAGGTCGGTGATCATTG
Organism: Amycolatopsis sp. NPDC057786; assembly: GCF_042797905.1. Taxonomy (NCBI): domain Bacteria; kingdom Bacillati; phylum Actinomycetota; class Actinomycetes; order Pseudonocardiales; family Pseudonocardiaceae; genus Amycolatopsis; species Amycolatopsis sp. NPDC057786. The sequence continues at coordinate 11,894 of NZ_JBHVKW010000102.1, read as the reverse complement.
GGAGCCGAAGGAGCGCCGCGGGCCGTCGGACGAGCAGGCCGCGGGCGGAGCCGGGCAGCCTGCCAAGAGCACCCACGGAGGCGTCGACGCGCGAGCCGGAAAGGAACACCTGTATCAGCGGGCCCGCGAGCTCGGCATTCGCGGGCGTTCACGCATGTCGAAGAGCGAACTGGTCAAGGCGCTCGAGAAGGCCGGCCACCGCGAGACCGCTCGCGCCCGGCAGAGCCGGTAGCGACCGGCACCGAAGTCGTCGCGGGGAGAGACCGGCTCGTCGTAGGAGCCGGCCTCTCCCCTTGTGGAGACTCACTCCCGGCCGAGCACGATCGTGGGCTCCAGCTCGAGTGCCGTTTCCTCCAGGGCGTCGTTCTCGCCGCGTGGTTCAGGTACGGTCACCCGTTCGGCCGTTGACTCGGGATCTTCGTAGGCGTGTGTCATGGTTCTCAACTCCGTTGGTGTCGCATCCGGCTGGTGGAGACCGGCACGAGCCGATTACCCGGTGATCCGGAGATCAATCATCCGGCGGGTCACCACCGCACGCTGAATTCGGCCACCGCCCCACTGCCGGTTTTCGCCAACCGCGCGATCCGGCTCCGCCGTTCCGGCGAAGGATCCTCATGCGGAAGCGAGCTCGCGTCGGTGATGTAGTTCCACGAAGCCCACCACGAGCCATCGGGCGCCTGGAACGCGTTGAACGCACCAGGCCCCCGCTTGTTGCCCGGCAGGTTCTTCTTGCGGTACTTGTCCGGCAGACCGGGCCGGAAACGCGGCTCGCCGTCCGGATCCGGCTGATAGGAGAAGTACGCGCGCTGCTCGGCCATCGGGGTGCACCGGTTGTCGGTCAGCGCGGCTCCGCAGTAGGCGACGCCGGTCGCGTAGCGGTTCGCGTACCAGTTGTTCCCCGAGTAGAAGAGGTACCAGTCACCGTCGATGCGGACGGCGTTGGGATTCTCGATCGTGAGGACGTCGTCGGGCGGACTGTTGTGGTGCGTCCACTCGAGATTCGCGTTGTCGATGAGCTTCTTCGCGTCGGCTTCGGCTATCCGCCGCACGTGGCGGGGCCGGTCGAAGTCCAGTTTCGCCGCCCCCAGCGCGGTGACGCGGTCCTGCGTCCACGCGCCGTTGCGCAGGGTCAGCCAGACCTCGCCCTGTCCCCTGCTCACGTCGGCGTCGATCGCCCACCCGCGATCCGGGCAGAACAGCGGATCGGCGTTGGCGACGAAGCCTCCCGTGGCCCGCAACGACGTCGCGTAACCGATGCAGTGCTTCGCCTGGCCGGCGGGCTCCGGGCCGGGAAGCGCCGCGCTGTAGAAGACGTAGTAGACGACGCGGCCGTCCTCCTGATGCGCGAACAAGGCCGGTGTCCACAGTGGAGAGTCAGGTCTCGCCCAATAACCCGCGGGGAACGTGACGCCGTCCCAAGCGTCGCCGTCGACGGCGCCTCGGCGCTGGAACGATCCGCCACTGAACTCGACCTTGGTGTACGGCAGCTTCTTGCCGGGGATGCTCGCCCCGACCGCGACATAGGTGTTCGTCTCCGGTATCCGCATCAGATCCGCCGCTGGGAACCGGAAGTCCAGTGACTCGTCGCGCGGCCCGGTCTCGGCCGTCGCGGCGGTCTCGGCCGCCAGCAGGCCGACACCGCATACGAGGGCGATCAGGACTCGTCGCATCATCGGGTCACCGTCACCCGAACGCGCACCGGACGGTGGTCACTTCCGTAGCCGCCGAGGGCGTCCACCGCGGACCCTGTCGAGTCCTTCTTCGCCCACACGTGGTCGATGGACCTGGTGCCATGGCTCGGAGCGCTGTAGGAATCGGCCACTCGCCGCAGCCCTGTCATCAGTCGGAACCCGGCTCGGCGTTGAAGTCACCCATGACAACGGGCTCTGCCGCGCGCGAGGAGAACCAGTCCGCGGTGGCGCGGACCTGCAGGTTGTGCAGTTCACGGTTGAGGGCGAACCGCTGCGCGGACGGGGTCAGGTGCACGACCCCCACGACCCACTCGAAGCCAGCGCCTCCCACCCGTACCCAGTTGACGTACTTCGGCGGCACCCAGCAACCACAGTCACCGGGCTCCGCGGGGCCGGTACCGGGCGTGGACGGGTCCACTTTGGACGCGGGCGAGATCTCGTGCGCGCCGTGGCCGGTGACGGAGACGTTGCCGCGCACGAGGATGGCGTTGTGCTTGACAGCGCGGCGGTCCGACTCGTAGATGGCGACGTACCCCGTCGCGGCGGCGGCCTCCTTCACCACCTCCTCGCGGTCGGCGACCTCCTGCAGCCCGATGACGGCGGGGCGTTCGGCCTCGATGAGCCGGACGAGGTCGGCCTTGAGCCCGCCCGCGTCGCCCACGTTGTAGGTGACGACCTTGATCGTGCGTTCGGTCGCCACCTCGGCGGCCTCCGCGCCGGGCACCGCGACGAGCGCGGCGAACGGCACCAGCAGTGCCAGCGCGAGGGTCTTGCGCCTCGAATGCTTCATGGGATTCCCTCCAGTGTCGATGACGGAGGGAATCGGACCATCGGCGGCCCGCCACGGGCAACGCTCCGCGCGATCCCGTCATTTCCCGGAAAGAACTTGCCGCGGCCTACTCCGGCGAAGGGTTCTCCCAGACGAAGGTGACCTTGTTGCCCGCCGGATCCGCGATCTCCGTCAGCTTGACGAAGCCGAAGTCCTGGATCTGGCCGCATTCCACACCGCGCCCCGCGAGGTCGCCGACGGTCTCGTCGATGTCCTCGACGACGAGGACGACGGTGCTCCTACCCGCGGCTTCCGGGTCGTGGGCGACCTGGAGCCCGGCGTTCCCGGTGATCTGCCATTCCGCGACGCCTTCCATGGGTTCGATGTCGGGTCGCCGCCCGATCCACTGCTCGTACCAGGCGACGGCAGCGCCATGGTCGGAGACCGGCAGGACCGCATAGACATCCTTGAACCTCGGCAAGGGGGCGTCCTTCCACTCGGGGTCGCCGACCACTGTAGGCCGGTTTGTCCGAGTTCGCCCCGGCTTTACAAGGTCACCTTTACCCTGCACCGCGTGACCGGCAGACGGACTGTGAGGACGACAGCGCGGCTTTTCGCCGTGCTGGCCGTGCTCACCGCTGTCGCCCTCTTGCAGGGTGCCCTGTGCAGTGACGGTGCGGCGGCGGCAGGCTCGCCCTGCGCTCCCCTGTTCGCCGCCGAAGTCACCCACACCACGGGTCCGGCCGGCGAATGTGAGCCGTCGGCCCGGCTGAGCCCGGCGGAACAGCCCATTCCGGACCATCACCTCGACGACGTCGCGGGGATCGGCCTGGCATTGCTGGCCGCGCTCGTCCTGCTCGTCCGGCATCATCGCCCCGGCGGGACGGGAGTACCGCCGTCGTCCCCGGCAAGGCGTCCGACGACCGCTCCACCGCTCGTCCAGCTCTGCGTTTCCCGTACCTGATCCGGCATGCCCATGCCGCTTTCAGTTGCCGGAACCGAGCCAAGGACACAACAGAATGACCAAGAACACCAAGGTTTCCCTGACCGTCGTGGCCGTCGTCGTCGCGGTCGTGGCCGCGTTGCTCGTCGTCACCAAACTGGGTGACGACTCCCCGAGCGGGCAGGCGATCGACGCGCCCCCGGTGGTACCCGCGTCGATCCTCGTCCGGCCGGACAGCCACCGGCTCTCCGATCCGGCGGGCAGCAAGGTGACCGTCGTGGAGTTCCTCGACCTCGAATGCGAGGCGTGTGGCGCCGCGTTTCCCGGCGTCGAACGCCTCCGCGCCGAGTACGGCGACCGGGTCACCTTCGTGCTGCGCTACTTCCCCATCCCGAGCCATCAGAACGCCGAACTCGCCGCGCGGGCCGTGGAGGCGGCGGGGAAACAGGGCAAGCTCGAACCGATGTACCGCCTGATGTTCGAGAAGCAGCCGGAGTGGGGCGACCAGCAGGTCTCCCACCGCGAGACCTTCCTCGGGTTCGCCCGCGAACTGGCCCTCGACCTGCCGGCCTTCGAAACCGCGCTCGACGACCCGGTCACGCTCGGCCGGGTGCTCGCCGACCGCACCGATGGCGCGAACATCGGCGTCGAGGGCACGCCGACGTTCTTCGTCAACGGCGTCAGGTTCTCGGGGTCACCGTCCTATCAGGGCCTGAAGGCCGTCATCGACCGGGAACTCGCGAAATGACGCCGTTCGCCATCCGGGTGACGCCGTGGGTGCTGCTGGCCGGCGGCGCGATCGGGCTCTTGGCGTCCTTCGTGCTCACCGTGGAGAAGATCGCGCTGCTCAAGGACTTCTCCTACATCCCGACGTGCAGTGTCAACCCCGTGCTCAGCTGCGGGTCGATCATGAAGACGCCGCAGGCCGAGCTGTTCGGGTTCCCCAATCCGTTGCTGGGGATCGCCGGGTTCGGCGTGGTCGTGACGACCGGGGTCGCGTTGCTCGGTGGCGCGAAGCTCCCCCGCTGGTATTGGCTGGGCCTGCAAACGGGCGCCGCGCTCGGTGTCGTCTTCGTGCACTGGCTGATGGTGCAGAGCCTGTACGTCATCGGCGCGCTGTGCCCGTACTGCATGGTCGTCTGGGCGGTCACCATCGCCGTCTTCTGGTACACGACCCTGCACAACCTCCACAAAGGACCGGAGGTGAAGGCGGCGATCCGGTACCACAGCGTGGTCCTCGTGGTCTGGTACGCCGCCATCACCGCCGCGGTCCTGCAGGCCTTCTGGAGTTACTGGACGACGCTCGTCTGAAGGCGGCTCCGGTCGAGAGCGCGCAATCCCCAGGCACAGAGGGCGCCGATCACCGTCAGGGCCAGCCACGGGAATTCCGGGAAGCCCGCCCGGCGCGCGAGGTCGAAGACGGTGCCGGTGAAGAGGTTGCCGAGGAGGATGCCCACACCGACGATCGTGTTGTAGAAGCCGTAGTGCGTGGCGACCAGCCGGTCACCCGAAAGCCGCACGACGGTGTCCATTTCGAACGGGAAGACGACGACCGTGCCGACGGCCAGCAACGCGGCGGACAGCAGCAGTCCGGCGCCGGCCGCGGCCGGTCCCGCCCTGGCGACCGTCAGCGGCGCGACGAAGGCCACGGCCATGAACACCATCCCCACGGCCAGGCAGGTGCCGGGCGGCCACCGGTCCTTGAACCAGGCCGTGATCCTGAGCTGCCCGGCGATCGCGAGACCACCCGAGATCACGAACAACCCGGCGATGAGCACGGTCGCCGACGTCTCCGAGCCGGTGATCCGGCGGGCCTCCATCGGAAGGGCGAGGTAGGTCTGGAAGGACAACACGTACGAGCCGATCATGACCAGCGCGAAGAGCAGGAAAGACCGGTTCGCCGCGACGATCCGCCAATCCGACCAGATCGACGAGGTGGCCCCTTCGCTTTCATGTGCGGGTAGCGCCCGTATCTGCACCACGGTCAGGACCCCGAAGACCGCGGCGGCGACCAGGCAGGTCAGCCGGAAGTCGACGGCCGTCAGCGCCAGCCCGACCACCGGCCCGGCGAGGATCCCGCCCTGGTAGAACACGTTGAACACCGAAAAGGCCTCCAACCGCCGCTCCCCCGCGTCCGCCGCCAGATAGGCGCGGACCGCCGGGTTGAACAGCGCCCCGGCGAACCCGGTGGCCGCGGACGCGACGATCAGTGACGGCAGCGACGACGTCACGCTCAACAGCGCGAATCCCGCCGTCCGCAGCACACAGCCGGCGACGATGAGCGGTTTGTAGCCGAACCGGTCGGCCAGCGTGCCACCGACCAGGAACATGCCCTGCTGCGAGAAATTGCGGATCCCCAGCACCAGGCCGACCGCCCAGCCCGCCAGCCCCAGCGGCCCCGAAAGGTAGCCGGCGAGATACGGCATCAGCATGTAGAAGCCGACGTTGATGGTGAACTGGTTGACCATCAACACCTTGCTTGGCCGGTCGAAGGAGCGGAACCGCCCGGCGAACCCGATCACAGCGCGGGGTCCACGACCGTGCGGCACCGGGTCCAGCGCTGCACCACGCGCTCACCGGGATGCGTGATGACGTCCGGTTCCCGTGCCGGGACGACGTCGAGCAGACCGTGTCCCGCGCAGTACTCGTCGTTGTAGACGGTGTCGAAGTAACGCTGGGGGCCGTCCGGGAAGATCGCCGCGATCCGGACGTCCGGGTCGCGCGTGCGCGCCAGCCAGGCGGCCACGAGGGCGACCGCGCCGACGCTCCAGCCGCCTGTCGCGTACTGGGCGGCGGCCAGACGGCGGCAGGTCCACACCGCTTCGGCGGGCGCGACCCAGTGCACCTCCTCGAACGCGTCGTAGTCGACGTTGCGCGGATGGATGCTCGACCCGAGCCCGCGCATCAGCCGCGCGGTGGCGGGCTGCCCGAAGATCGTCGACCCGACGGTGTCCACGCCAACCATGCGCAGCTGCGGGAAGTACCGCCGCAGCGCGCGGAAGGTCCCGGCCGAATGCCCGCCGGTGCCGACCGAGCACACCAGCACGTCGATCCGGCCCAGTTGCGCGGCCAGTTCGTCGGCCAAACTGGTGTACGCGGCCACGTTGTCCGGGTTGTGGTACTGGTCAGGGCACCAAGAGCCGGGCTGCTCCTCCAGCACCCGCTGGACCCTGTCCCGGCGCGCCTGCTGCCATCCGCCCACCGGATGCGGCTCGGTGACGAGGTCGACGCGGGTGCCGTGCGCGGTGAGCATCCGCCGGACGATGGGCTCCATCCCGGGATCGGTGACCAGGGTGACCGGATGCCCGTGGACGATCCCCGCCAGCGCGAGCCCGAGCCCGAGCGTCCCGCTGGTCGATTCGACGATCGTCGCGCCGTCGGCGAGGTCGCCGCGGGCCTTGGCCGCTCCCACCATGTGCAGCGCGGGGCGGTCTTTCATGCCACCGGGGTTGAAGCCCTCCAGTTTGGCCCAGAAACCCCGGCCGGAGCCGGTGAGTTGTTCGTCGATCCAGAGCACGGGCGTGTTGCCGACGGCGAGCGCCGTGTGCCTTGGCAGGACTGCGTTCATGGGATTTCGTCTTTCCGTGCTTCGTGGGTGGACAGGACCGGGACGGCACAGGACCGGTCAGGTCCGCGAAACGCACAGCTCGACGAGTATCCTGGCACCCCTGCGATCGACCGGTAGCAGACGAGTATTCCCTTGCACCACAGGCGAAATACCGGACGCCGATCGGGACGGAAGATCCGGGACAGGCAGGGATTCCTCACCTCGGACCACGACGACGGCGAGCGGGCGGGCGTGGACGTGTCCCTCACGTGGCGGGCACGACGATTCATGGGAATCCGACGCGACTGCGAGGGCGTCGCCGTGCCCGTCCAGGCAGCCACCAGCCCCGGAACCGGCCACGACCAGCAACAGCAAGGCCGCGACGAGCCGACGAAGAGTAGCCGGGAAGACACTCACGGTTTCCACCGTAGCAAAGACTCCCACGCGCCCTAGTACTAGCCGTCTTAGTAGGACTTCACCGGGCACTCACATCCGGCCCCGTACTACTAAGCGCGATAGTTGACCCTGTGCGACAGGAGATTCGGCACCCGTGACCCCACACCGGCGCTCAGTGCGGCACCCCCTCGCCGCCACCGCCGCCCTCATGATCCTCGGCTTCGGCACGTTCCCCGCGAGCGCGCAACCGGCGCCGGACGGCCAGGATCCGATGCGGCGCTACCAGGAACTCGGCGCCCAGGCGGCCAAGGCCGACGAGGATCTGCAGGAATCCCAGGACCGGCTGAAGACCCGCGAGAGCGAACGCGACCAGGCCGCGGCCGCCGTCGGCCGGGCCGACGGCGATCTCACACAGGCGCGGTCGGCGATCGATCGCTTCCGGCCGCAGGTCGAGGCGATCGCGCGGTCCGCGATGAGCGGCGAGCGGCTCGGCAACGCCGTCCTGCTGCTCGACAGCGGCAGCAGGCAGGAGTTCCTCGACCGCTCCTCCGCGCTGTCGGTCCTGGCCGAAGAGAAGGCCAAGGCGTTGAACGGCCTGCGCGACGCGCTCGCGAAGGCACAGACCGCGCGCACGACGGCGGAGGACGCGCGGGAAATGGCCCAGCTCGCCGCCAACGACGCCACCGTGGCGCTGGACCAGGTCCGCACCCGCAAGGCGGACCTCGACGATCAGATCGCCAAGGTGCGGCAGGCGCTCGGCCGGCTACCGGCCGCCGACAAGGCGAAACTCGGCAAGGTCCAGGACAAGGGCTCTTACCTCGGCCCTCCCGGCGCCGCGAACGACGCGCTGCAGGCGGCACTGTCCAAACGGGGCTCGCAGTACGAATGGGGCGCCACCGGGCCGAGCGAGTTCGACTGCTCGGGACTGACGTCGTGGGCATACAAGCAGGCGGGGATCTCACTTCCGCGCACCAGCCGCCAGCAGTACACCGTGGGGAAGCCCGTCCCCTTGGACGCGCTCGTCCCCGGCGATCTCGTCTTCTACGACGACGGCACCGGCGACCCGGGGGCCATCCACCACGTCGGCATGTACGTCGGCGGCGACAAGATGGTCGACGCGCCCACCGAGGGCCAGCTGGTCGACGTCCGTTCGGTCAAGGGCGACGGGCATCTGATGGGCGCGCGGCGCATCGTCGGCTGAGCGGGAGCGGCACAGTATCCTTCCCGGCGGAGGTGTCATGCAACGGCTGGGCGAGCTCGAAGCGTCGGTGATGGACGTGCTCTGGGACGCGGCGGAACCCTTGCGGGTGCGCCAGGTCCTCGAGGCGATCAACCGGGACCGCGACCTCGCCTACACCACGGTGATGACCGTGCTCGACAATCTGCACCGCAAGGAATGGGTCGAGCGCGAAATGGAGAATCGCGCGTACCGCTATCGCGCCGTGGCGACCCGTGAGGAGGCCACCGCGCAGAGCCTGCGGGAAATCCTCGACGCCTCGGACGACCGGGAGTCGGTACTGCTGCATTTCGCGCGTTCGGTCACCGAAGAGGAGTCGGACATCCTGCGGCGGGCCCTGCGACGGAAGCCCGGAAAGCGATGATCCTGGCGGCGGTGCTCCTGTTCGGCGTGGTGGTGATCGGCTGGTGCGCACCCCGGCTGCTCGGCAGGCTGACCGCCGGCCGGATCAGCCCCGGCACGGCGCTGGCGTGGTGGCTGCTGACCGCGCTCGGGGTCCTCGTCGGCACGCTCGGCGCCGTCCTGCTCCTCGTCCTGCCGGACCACGGGCCGGCCGGGGCCATCACCCGGATCCTCCACGAGTGCTGGGCGGCCGTCGGCCACAGCGGTCTTCCCGGTCTCGATCCGCTCGCCGGCACTTTCGCGGGCACCGCCGTCGCGATCGCGACGGCGCGGCTCGCCGTGTCCACCGCCCGGCGCCGGAAACGCAGCACGCTGCTGCACCGGCGCCATCTCGACGTGCTCCGGTTGTCCGGCGCCCGGCCGGGGCCGACGCTGTGGCTGCCCGACGACCGTCCGATCGCCTACAGCCTCGGCGGCCGCGACGGCCTGATCGTGGCGAGCCACGGCCTCGCGGGCAGGCTCTCGCCCAGCGAACTCGACGCGGTACTGGCCCACGAACGCGCCCATCTGCGCGGCAGGCACCACCTTCTGACCGGATGCGCCGAAACCCTCGGCCGCGTACTGCGGTTCGTCCCGCTCATGCGCGAACTCCCCGGCGCGGTCCGGCTACTCGTCGAACTGGCCGCGGACGGAGCGGCCGCGACCGGGCACGGACCGGAGACCGTGCGTTCGGCACTGCTGTCGATCCACGCGGCAGGCGGCGACACCGCGCTCCGCCTGCGCTGGCTGGCCCGGCACGCGAGCGGGCCGGCGCGATTCCCGGAACGCGTGCGCGCGGTCGCGGGCGGAGCGCTGGCGTTGTTCGCCGCGCCCGTGCTCACCGTCGGCCTGATGTTCACGGCGGGCCTCGTTTCCTGCTGGTGAAAGAAACGTGTTCGTCACCGATGCGGGCGAACGGGTTCAGCGCGGACACCATCAGGTGATCCGCCGTTTTCGGCGGGGAACCCCTATTTCCCGAACGGGCGTAGGAACGTCGCTGAGCGTCGTTCTCCGGTCGGCGGATCGGGGACGGCAAATCGCGCAATCCCCACTCACACGAGTGAGGAGCCACTATTCCATTGAGCCGTAAAGGCGAATTCCCAGGGCTACTCAAATGGCGGCATTCGACCGGTGTCCGCCTGTCGTAACGTCGATCAAGGAGCGCTTCTCCCGCAACGAATTCCGTTAACCCCTGGAGGTTTTCGTGATCCGACGTCCTCTGCGCACCTTGACCGTCCTGATCGGCGCCGCCGCAGCCGTCACCGCTTTCGCGGGACCGGTTTCCGCCGTGACATCGGTGCTGAACGAAGCGGCGAGCACGGCCACGGTGGCCGCCGCCCAGCAGGAACTCGGCACCTCACTCGGCGCCGCGTTCGCCGGGTCCTGGCTGGACGCCACGACCGGCGAACTGGTCGTCGGCACCACCGACGCGAGCCGGTCTTCGCGAATCCGCGCCGCGGGCGCGATCCCGAAGGTCCTGCGGCACAGTGCCGCCGAACTGAAGCAGATCCAGTCCACATTGGACAACAGAACGGCCGGACCGCCCCGCTCGGTCGCCGGCTGGTACGTGGACGTGCCTTCGAACGACGTCGTGGTCAGTGTCGTCGGCGGCGACCCAGCCGGCTTGGCGTGGGCCACCTCCGCCGGTGTCCCGGTCCGGGTGGAACACGTGAAGAGCGCGCCGCGGCCGTTGTGGAGCGTGGTCGGCGGGCAAGGCCTGTACTTCAGCGGCGGTGCCTGTTCCGTCGGGTTCAACGCCTACGACGACGATGACCATTACGTGATCACCGCGGGCCACTGCACCGAACTCGGCGGCACCGTGCGCGGCACCGGGGGCACGATCGGGAAGGTCGCGAGGTCTTCCTTCCCCGGCAACGACTACGGGACGGTCAAGGTGACACACTCCGACGTCTCGACACCGCCCAGGGTCGACCGGTACGAGGACGGGTCGGACGTGCGGATCGAGGGTGCCGACGTGGTCGGTGTCGGCGGCCGGGTCTGCCGGTCCGGGATCACCACCCACTGGCACTGCGGGCGGGTCGAAGCGCTGGACCAGACGGTGAACTACGGCGACGGGAACATCGTGCGGGGCCTCACCCAGACCGACGCCTGCGCCGAACCCGGCGACTCCGGCGGCTCGTTCGTCAGCCGCCCTTCGTCGGGCTCCGGCACGAAACTCGTGCAGGCACAGGGTATGACCTCGGGCGGTTCCGGTGACTGCGACGAAGGCGGCACCACGTTCTTCCAGCCCGTCAAGGAGGTGCTCGACCGCTACGATCTGAGGCTCGAAAAGGACTGATCTCCCGCGCCGAGGGGCGGCCGGCCCACCGGCCGCCCCTTGATCAGGACGGCGAGTTCACCCGCCTCGACCGCCAGGGTCTCGATCTCGGCCCAGCGGCGGCGGACCCGCTCGTGATCGGGCACCAGCGTGCCGGAAACCATGCCGAGGAACAGGTTCGCGTCCGTGCCGACCTCCGCCAGCCGCAGGAAGGGACGGCGGTCTTCCTCCGTTCCCGCCCCGTACTCCGCGGCCCATTCACGGGCTCGCATCCCGGCGTCGTGGCAGGCGTCGACGAGGAGGGTCCGGATCTCCTCCGGCCGGCTACCCGTGCTCGCGGGAGGTTTCCCCATCAGCGGGAAGATGTTCCAGGCCACCGACAGCAAGCAGTCGGCCACTTCGTCCATCGACTCCACGTCCACCGGGCGAGTGTTCCGGCCCGTGCGTCCTGCCAGGCGCAATGACGCGCGGGACGGGCAGGGTCGACCCGATCGGGTGGGACCGCGCCTCACGCGCGTGGCTCGGTACATGAAGGCCCCCTTCCTGTACCTAGGCGCAAGGAAGGGGTCCTTCATGTACTCGGTGTCCTGCTGGGTGCGATGCCTGGCCGAGGGGTTGCGAAAGCCACTTTCGCAACGTTGAAGGTTGCGAA
>NZ_JBHVKW010000101.1:0-31705 GCF_042797905.1 Amycolatopsis sp. NPDC057786 | reverse complement strand
CAGGGGAAGGGCCCCTTTGTCTTTCAGCGGACCAGTGCCACCGGGGACCGGGTCAGCCCCTGGTGGCGAGTCCGCGCAGGAAGAACGCCAGGTTCGCCGGGCGTTCCGCCAGCCTGCGCATGAAATAGCCGTACCATTCGTCGCCGTAGGGGACGTAGACGCGCATCGTCTTGCCGTCGCCCGCGATCCGGCGCTGCTCTTCGGGACGGATCCCGTACAGCATCTGGAATTCGTGGTCGTCCGCCTTGCGGCCCGCGTCGGCCGCGAGCTTCTCGGCGATCGCGATCATCCGCGGGTCGTGCGAGGCGACCATCGGATAACCCTTGCCCTGCATGAGGATCTTCAGGCAGCGCACGTAGGACTTGTCCACTTCGGACTTGTCCTGGAACGCGACCTCCTCGGGTTCGGCGTACGCGCCTTTGCACAGCCGGACGCGGGAACCTTCCGTCGCCAGGTCACGGCAGTCCTGCTCGGTGCGCCGCAAGTAGGCCTGCAGCACCGCGCCGACCCACGGGTACTCGGTGCGCAGTTCGCGCAGGATGCCCAGCGTCGAGTCGGTGGTGGTGTGGTCCTCCATGTCGAGGGTCACCGTGGCACCGACCGCTTCGGCCGCCGCGCAGATCTTGCGGGCGTTCTCCAGCGCGACCTTCTCACCGTCGGCGGGCAGGAACTGCCCGACCGCGGACAGCTTCACCGAGACGTCCGCGCCGAACGCGAGGCCGTCGGCCGCCAGCGCGGTCAGCAGTTCCTCATAGGCGCGGACGGTGGTCGCGGCCTGCTCGGCGTCGGTGGTGTCCTCGCCGAGGTGGTCGAGGGTGACCCGGAGGCCGTCGTCGGTCAGTTCGCGGACCACCCTGGCGGCGTCGGGCGTCTTCGAACCGGCGACGAACCGGCCCACCACCGATCGGGTGGCGGGGACGAACTCGACCAGTTTGCGCATCCGCTGGGATCGAGCGGCGGCGAGCAACGGGGCACGCAACATCACGGACTCCTGGAGAACTCAGCCCTGGTGGGGGTAGCGGACGCTGGTGGGCGGGACGAAGGTCTCCTTGACCGAGCGGGGGCTCGTCCAGCGGAGCAGGTTGAACACCGAACCGGCCTTGTCGTTGGTGCCGGACGCGCGACCGCCGCCGAAAGGCTGCTGGCCGACGACCGCGCCGGTCGGCTTGTCGTTGACGTAGAAGTTGCCGGCCGCGAAGCGCAGCGCCTCGGCCGCCTTGGCGACGGCCGTGCGGTCGTTCGCGATGACAGCCCCGGTGAGCGCGTAGTCGGCGGTCTCGTCGACCAGCTTCAGCACGTTGTCGAAGTCCTCGTCCTCGTAGACGTGCAGGGCGAGGATCGGCCCGAAGTACTCGGTGCGGAAGATCTCGTGGTTCGGGTTGTCCGACACCAGGATCGTCGGGCGCACGAAGTAGCCGACGCTGTCATCGGCGGTACCACCGGCGATGACCTCGATCTCGGCGTCCTCGGCCGCGCTCTTCAGCACGGCGGCGTGCTTGTCGAAGGCGCGGCGGTCGATCACGGCGCCGCCGAAGTTGTCCAGGTCGGTGACGTCGCCGTAGGTGATGGCCTCGGTCTCGGAGACCAGCTCGTCCTTCAGGCTCGCCCAGAGCGAACGCGGGACGTAGGCGCGGGACGCGGCCGAGCACTTCTGGCCCTGGTACTCGAAGGCGCCGCGGATCAGCGCGGTGCGCAGGACGTCGACGTCGGCGGAGGCGTGCGCGAGCACGAAGTCCTTGCCGCCGGTCTCGCCGACCAGGCGCGGGTACGTGCGGTAGCCGGAGATGTTGGCGCCGACGGTGGCCCACAAGTGCTGGAAGGTCGCGGTGGAACCGGTGAAGTGGATCCCGGCCAGGTCACGGTGGGTCAGGGCGACCTCGGAGACGGCCTTGCCGTCACCCGGAAGCAGGTTGATGACGCCCGGCGGCATGCCCGCCTCTTCGAGCAGCCGCATCAGCATGTGCGCGGCGTAGCTCTGCGTCGGCGACGGCTTCCACAGCACGACGTTGCCCATCAGCGCGGGCGCGGTCGGCAGGTTGCCGGAGATCGCGGTGAAGTTGAACGGGGTGATGGCGTACACGAAACCCTCGAGCGGACGGTGCTCCATCCGGTTCCAGATACCGGGCGAGCTGACCGGCTGCTCGGCGAGGATCTGACGGCCGAAGGCGACGTTGAACCGCCAGAAGTCGATCAGCTCGCAGGCGGAGTCGATCTCGGCCTGGAAGGCGGTCTTCGACTGGCCGAGCATGGTGGCGGCGTTCAGCTTGGCGCGCCACGGGCCGGCCAGCAGGTCGGCGGCGCGCAGGATGATCGCGGCGCGGTCGTCGAAGGACAGCGCGCGCCAGCCGGGGGCGGCGGCCTTGGCCGCCGCGATCGCGTCGCGGGTGTCCTCCGCGGTCGCGCTGTGGATGACGCCCAGCACGGCCTTGTGGTTGTGCGGCTGGACGACCTCGATCTTCTCGCCGCCGCCCTTGCGCTGCTCACCACCGATGGTCGCGGTGATGTCGATCGGGTCGGCGTTGCCCAGCAACTTGAGCGCGCCCTCGAGTTCAGCGCGCTCAGCGCTGCCCGGTGCGTAGTTCAGCACCGGCTCGTTCTTCGGGGCGGGGGTCTGGGTCACGGCGTCCACTGACTGCTCCTGACTGCACTTCGCCGGGTAGAGGTCTCACCCCGAACGGTAGACCTGACGGCGCCGCGACGGCTTGTTCTACTGGCTAGAATCAGGGTGACCATCTTGTCCGATCGGCTTAATCGGTGATGACAGTGTCCTCCCTGACTACTCAGACGACCCCCGGCGCCTCCCTCCGGCATGTCCTCGCCACGCTCGGGGAACCGCTGGTCAGGGTGCTCGCGGCCCCGGGCGGGCTCGGCGTCGGAGTGGAGGACGTCGTCATCCACGATCCGGAGGATCCGCCCGACGCCCATCCGGGTGACCTCGTCCTGGTGATAGGCGCCCGCGGACGCTCCGCCGCGGGGGCGATCCGGGCGGCGGGACGGTCCGGCGCGGCCGCCGTGGCGGTCAAGAACGGCATGGCCGTCGTGAACGTCGCGACCGACGCGGGGATCGCGCTGATCGAGGTCGGCCACGAGGCGCGCTGGGAGCAGGTCGAAGCACTGGCCAGGGGCGTCGTCGACGCGGCTCGCGCCGGTGGCGAGGCGGACAGCGGCGAGGTCTTGGGCGATCTGTTCTCGCTCGCGCAGACCATCGCGACGCTGACCGGCGGCCTGGTCAGCATCGAGGACACCGCGAGCCGCGTGCTGGCCTATTCGCGGGCGGGCGACGAGGTGGACGAGCTGCGCAGGCTCTCGATCCTCGGCCGCGAAGGCCCGGAACGCTACCTCGCGATGCTGCGCGAATGGGGCGTCTACCAGCGTCTTCGCGCCGGCGAGGGCATCGTCCGCATCGACGAGCGGCCCGATCTCGGCATCCGGCGGCGGATCGCGGCCGGGATCCACGCCGGATCGCAGCCGCTGGGCACGATCTGGGTCCAGGAGGGCGCGCATCCGCTCACCGAAAGCGCGGAAGTCGCCTTGCTCGGTGCCAGCCGCGCGCTCGCGCCGCAGCTGATCCGGCACCGGACGCTGCCCAGCCCGGAGCTCCGGCTGCGCGAGGATCTGCTGACCGGGCTGCTCGACGGCCGCCTCGACGCCGAGTCCGTCGCCGACGACATCGGCGCGGATCCCGGAAAACCGGCCATGGTGCTGGCGTTCTCGCTCCCCCGCGACCGGGCCGCGACGGACCGGCAGCTCCGGCGCGCGGAGCTGGTGCACCTGATCACCGTGCACACGGCCGCGTACCGGCGGAGCGCGCTGGTGAGCGTGATCGGCGGCCGGGTCTACGCGCTGCTGCCCGACCTCCCCGAGCACGCCGAACCGCGGATCCTGGCGCTGGCCAAGGAAATCGCCGGCACGGCGCAACGACATCTCGACGTCCGGGTGCGCGCGGCGCTGGGCGGTGTGGTCCCCAGCCTCTCCGACGCGGCGGCCTCGCGCGGCGACGCGGACCGCGTGCTGGCCACGATGGCACGCGGGCACGGGACCGCGGACGTCGCCTCGCTGGCCGACGTCCGTGCCGAGGTCCTGCTCTCGGAGGTGCTCGCGTTCCTGAGCGAGCAACCGAGGATCCGCGATCCGCGGCTGACCGACCTGATCGCCCACGACGCCGAGCACGGCGGCATCCTGGTGCCCGCCGTGCTCGCCTACCTCGACGCCTTCGGCGACGTCCGGAAAGCGGCGCGCGAGCTGAACATCCACCCGAACACGGTCCGCTACCGGGTGCGCCGCGCCGGCGAGGTGTGCGGAATCGACCTCGACGACCCCGCGCAGCGCATCCTCACCCAACTCCTTTTGCGCCTCTAGGTTCCCGTCCCGCAAGCAGTCCTCCGGATGCGGTCGTTGCGTGGGCAAGTACCGCATCCAGAGGACGAAACGCGCCGGGTCAGGCCAGGGTCAGGCTGAACCGCCGATTCTGGACGTCCAGTTTGTCCAGCCGTACCGCGACGGCCGCACCGGCGGTGAGCGGGCCGGTTCCGCCGACGGTCGGCAGCAACCCCTCCATCCCGTGGGCCACCTCGACGAACACCCCGAACGGCAGCACCCGCGTGACGACGCCGTCCACGACGCCGCCATCGGCGTGCGCGGCGACGAACTCACGCCAGTTTTCGGTGGGAGACATGCGATTCACCTCCTCTCCGCGCATGGTCCACAACAGACGGACGCATACGGGGAGGCGGGCTTCGTGCCCGCGCGGAGCTCAAGCGGAGGCCGGGAAACCCGTCCGCTCACGGCCCGAGGCCGACCCGGCAGTCATGGCCGTGACCCTAGCAAAAGTCAGGAGACCGCGGCCAGGCCGCGAAGTCCGGCGACCTCGGCCAGCGCGCGATAGGAATCCAGCCGCTCCACCTGATCGAAAGTACTGGTGGTCACCAGGATCTCGTCGGCTCCGGTCTTGGCGACGAGCCCGGCCAGCCGGTCGCCCACCTCGTCCGGGGTGCCGAAGATCTGACCGTCGAGTGCCCGGTCCAGCCGTTCCCGTTCCCGGTCCGGCAGCGGCCCGGCGAGGATCTCCTCCACCGGCGACAACGGCGGGAAGACGCCGTGTGACCGCGAGTAGACCGTCGACCACGCTTCGGGGATCAGCAGCCGCCGCGCCTGTTCGGCCGTCTCGGCGACCGCGATCGCCGTCGACACCACGACATACGGCCGCGACGCCCGCTCGGACGGGCGGAACCCTGAGCGATAGCCGTCGATGGCTTCGAGCAGCGGGCCCTCGCCGCGGATCGGCGCGATCACCAGCGGCAGCCCCAGTTCCGCGGCCAGACGCGCCCCGGCACCGGTGGCCAGCAGGAACGCGGGCACACGCAGACCTTCCGAGGGAATGGCGTGCACACCCGGATAGGTCGTCTGGTCGCCCGCGAGGAAACCCAGCAGCTCGCGAACCTGGTCGCCGAAGCGATCGGCGTCGTCCTTCTCGTGTCCGAGCGCCTGCCGGACCCCGCCGGTGAACCCGACCGACCGGCCCAGCCCCATGTCGATCCGGCCGGGGAAGAGGGATTCGAGCACGCCGAACTGTTCCGCGACCACGAGCGGGCGATGGTTCGGCAGCATCACGCCGCCGGTGCCGACCCGGATCCACTCGGTCGCCGAAGCGACGGCGGCCGCCAGCACCGTGGGCGCCGAACCGGCGACGCCGGGCACGCTGTGATGTTCGGACACCCAGAACCGGTGATAGCCGAGAGCTTCGATGTCCCGCGCGAAGGCGACGGTGTCCCGCAGGGCGCGGGGCGCGTCGCCGCCGCGGCGGGTCGGGGACCGGTCCAGTACCGAAAGCGTGATCACCTTCGGGTCAACGCGTCCGGACCCGGCGGGCATTCCCCGCTCAGGGGCGCCAGCGCTCGCTGTAGTCCGGGTGGTCGGCGTGCGGCAGGGCCAGCAGCCGCAGGGTCAGGCACCAGTTCGTCCCGGCCTCGTCGGCGGGCACGTGGCACGTCTCGCACCAGTACTCGTTGCCGTACAAGGGGAATCCGGGCACCTTCTCCGAGACGGTGGTGCGGTGCGCCTGCAGGAGCCGCCGGGTCGCTTCGATCTCGTTGATCATCTGATTGACCGTGTCGAGTTCGAGGTCGTTGAGCGAACGGATCTTCTTTTCGATGACGACCTTGGTCTCACCGCGGGTGAGCGATTCGTTGATCTCGGTTTTCTTGACCGCCTGCATGATCAACGCCTGGCGTTGCCCCACACGCGCGGCGAGAAAGGCGATCAGGTCGTCCACGGATACTCCTTCGTCCTCCCCCAGCCTAGTGTTCGGTGGGAAATGTCGCTGGCAGGAAGCCCGGCGTTACGGCCGGGTCCCGTGCGTCACACAGTCTCGTATCGATCCACCGCCCAGCCGTGACTGGTTTCTGGATCGACACGAAAGCGCAATCACTCCGCGAGCAAGAACGAACGAAAAACGTGAATTCGTCACCGACGCCGCACGCGTCGTCACTTGATGCGTGCTAAGTGTCGTCCCGCGCCTTGCTGGGCTGGACGCGTTTCGGTTCGCCGGGCATCTTCGGGTAGTCCGGCGGATACGGCATCTCACCGAGGCCGTGGTCGCGTTCGTCCCGCGCGTACCACTCCAGCAGCGTCTCGATACCGAACGCCTGCTCGTCCATCGGCGCGTGCAGGTCGCCACGCTCGTCGTAGAACGCGCCGGCGGTGAGGACATCGAAGTCGTCCGGGTCCACTTCGGTCAGCAGATCCCAGGTCAGCGGCGTCGACACCGTCGCCCGCGGGGTACCGCGGACCGACCAGGACGACGCCACCGTGCGGTCGCGCGCGGCCTGGTTGTAGTCGATGAAGACCCGGCCGCCGCGTTCTTCCTTCCACCACGCGATGGTCGCCTTGTCCGGGATGCGGCGCTCGACCTCACGGCCCAGCGCGATCACCGCGTGGCGGACGTCGATGAAGTCCCACTCCGGCCGGATCCGCACCAGGACGTGCACGCCGCGGCCGCCCGAGGTCTTCGGGTAGCCGACCAGGCCTGCCGAGTCGAGCACCTCGCGCACCACGCCCGCGACCTCGACCGCGTCGGCGAAGCCCGCCTCGTCCGGCGGGTCCACGTCGATGCGGAGTTCGTCGGGGTGGTCGACGTCGGGCCGCCGCACCGGCCACGGGTGGAAGTCGAAGGTGCCGAGGTTCGCCGCCCAGGCGAACACGGCGGGCTCGGTCGGGCAGACCTCTTCGGCCGTCCGGCCGGACGGGAAGGTGATCTTCGCGGTCTCCACCCACTCGGGTGCGCCCTTCGGCACGCGCTTCGCGTAGAACCACTCGCCCTCGACGCCGTCGACGTAGCGCTTCAGCGTGGTCGGCCGCTCCCCGATCGCGCGCAGCAACGGCTTCCCGACCGCGACGTAATGCTCCACGACCTGGCGCTTCGTGACCCCCCTTGCCGGGAAGTACACCTTGTCCGGGCTGGATACCCGGACCTTGCGCTCGCCTGCCTCGACCTCGATCGGCTCACCGTTCTTGGGCATGCGGACACCGTATCGCCGATCAGGGCCGGGGATCGGTCTTCAGGATTGCCATCGTGACCACGTCATGCCACTCGCCGTCCCACCACAGCGCTTCCCGCTGGAGCCCCTCACGGACGAACCCGGCCTTCTCGTAGACGCGCTGGGCCCGCGGGTTGTGGTCGAAGACCTCCAGGGAGACGCGATGCAGGCCGACGGCGCCGAACGCGTAGTCCAGCAGCAGCCCGGTCGCCTCGGTGCCGTAGCCCTTGCCGAAGAACTCCGGCCCGTTCAGCGCGATGCGGAACGACGCGGAGCGGTTGTCCCTGTCGACGTCAGTGAGCGCGAGATCGCCGACGTGCGTGCGATCCTCCTCGCGCACGATCGCGTAGTCCGCGCGATCGTCGAGTCCTCTCCGCCCGGCGAGCCAGGTCCGGATCTGCTCGGGCGTGAACCGGGTGTGCGTACCGGTCAGCCGGATGGTTTCAGGCTCCTGCAGGGCCTTCCACGTGGTCTCGAAGTAGGTTTCGTCGAGCTGCGTGAGCACGACGTGCTCGCCGGCGAGTTCGGGCTGCGTCCGCAGCGCCTCGGTGTCGATCACAGCGGATACCGTACGGTTGACGCAGTGTCCGGCCGTACCAAATTGATCCTCGCGCTCACCGTGCTCGCCCTCTTCGTGGCGGCCGCGGTCCTGCTGCCGATCCCGAGCCCGGCCGGGCTGCGGGCCTGGGCCGCCGAGACCGGCCCGGCCACTCCCCTGGTCTTCTTCCTGGCCTATTCGGTGCTCACCGTGGCGCCGATCCCCCGCACCGTGTTCAACCTGGCGGGCGGGCTGCTGCTCGGCGCCACGACGGGCATCGTCGTCGGCATCCTGGCGACGACGGTCGCGTCGGCGCTCTCGTTCGCTCTTTCGAGGGCACTCGGCCGCGATCTGGTCGTCCGGCACCTGCACCGGACGAAGGTCCGCGCGGTCAACGACCGGCTTTCCGACGGCGGCGTCCTGGCGATCACGTCCTTACGGCTGATCCCGATGGTGCCGTTCGCTCCGTTCAGCTACTTGTGCGGAGTGTCATCGGTCCGGTTCGCCCCGTATCTGATCGGGACGGCGCTCGGCAGCCTGCCGGGTACGGTCGCGGTCGTCGTCCTCGGCGACGCGCTGACCGGGGAAACTCCGCCCGCCCTGCTGATCTGTTACGCCGTGTTCGCCGCGGCGGGGGCCATCGGGCTCGTCAAGGTCTTCCGGCGCAAAGCCCGGCCGGTGCCCGATCCGAGCGAGGAAGAAGAATTGCCCGCCTCCACACCGGCGAGCTGACGGGGAGCCGAAACCGCCGCCCGCTACACTCGATCGGGTGCGCGGGACCTGTCAGGCCGCGTAGCGCCACCATCACCCGGAGAATGTGTCAGGAGCAGTCGCCATCGACACCGGTCAGCTGATCGCTGGGCACTATCGCCTGGTCGAGCAAATTGGTAGCGGTGCCATGGGGGTGGTCTGGCGTGCCATCGATGTCCGCCTTGAGCGCTCGGTGGCGGTCAAGCAGATCCTCCCGCAGCCGGGTGTCTCCGAGGCCGAACGCGACAACATGCGCCAGCGTGCCATGCGCGAGGCGAAGAACGCGGCCCGTTTCCAGCATCCGAACGCGATCGTGGTGTTCGACATCGCCGAGCACGGCGGCGATCCCTGCCTGGTGATGGAGTACCTGAACGGCCCGAGCCTCTCGGCGATCATCTCCGAGGAAGGCACGCTGCCGCTCGGGCGCGTCGCGAAGATCGGCGAGCAGGTCGCGTCGGCGCTGGTGGCCGCGCACCGCGCCGGGATCGTGCACCGCGACGTCAAACCGGGCAACATCCTGATCGACGAATCCGGCACCGCGAAGATCACCGACTTCGGTATTTCCCGCGCCGCCGGCGACATGACGCTCACCCAGACCGGGCTGATCGGCGGCACCCCGGCGTACCTCGCGCCCGAGCTGGCGCGCGGCTCGGACCCGGTGCCCAGCTCCGACGTCTTCGCGCTCGGCGCGACGCTCTACCAGGCGATCGAGGGCCAGACCCCGTACGGGAACAGCTCGAACCAGCTGGCGCTGCTGTACGCGGCCGCGAACGGCCAGATCAACCCGCCGCAGCAGGCAGGCCCCGCGACGGCGCTGCTGATGAGCCTCCTGCGCACCGAGCCGACCGAACGCCCGACCATGGCCGAGGCCCGTGAGCGCCTCGCCGCGCTGGCGGCGAACGAATCCGCCGCGGGCACGGCGGCGTCGCCGCGGCTCTTCGGAGCGGGCGGCGGTAGACAGCCTGCCGTGCCCGACACCCCTGGGCACGGCATCCCTGGCGCAGAGCGGCCGCCGTGGCAGCGGACCGACAAACCCGCCCAGGCCGCCGCGGCCACTCCTTCGGCTCCGGCCAAGACCCACACGCCGACGGCCGCCTTCATCCCGATGCGCTCGCCGTCCGCCCCGCCGAACACGCCGCCGCGGCCGGTCGCCGCGATGAGCCCGCCGCCGTCCGCGGCCGCCCCGATGCGGCCCTCCCCGGCCAAGCCCGCCGACGCCAAACGCAAGGCCGTCCTGTTCGCGGGCGCCGGCGCCGCCGTCGTGGTCATCGCCGTGATCGTGTTCCTGGTCCTGAATTCGGGCAACGGCACCGACAACCAGGGGGGTAACAACGCCGGGGCGAACCCGCAGACCAGCTCCTCGGCGCCCAAGTCGAGTGCGCCGTCCTCGTCGCGACCCGCGCCGGCGGGCCTGGGGAAGACCCCCAGCGAAAAGATCACGAGCTACTCGAGCGTGGGTGGTTTCGTCCTCGACTTCTTCGACACGGGCAGGATCGGGACATCCGCGAGCTGGAACATGCTCACGGATGCCGCGAAGGAGGTCTACGGTTCGGAGCAGGCCTTCGCCGAATACTGGAGTACCCACAAGGTCACCAGCGCCGACACCGCGCGAGCGGACAGCGGCGGCGGGAATCCCGACGGCTCGATCGACATGAACATCACGCTCAACAAGGGACCGCGTCCGGCGCTGCGCGTGGTCCAGGTCGGCGGGCAGTACCTCATCGACGCCGACACGCGGGTACTCGGCAACTGACGCAGCGTGGCGGCGGTGAGACCCGCCTCGCTGGTGGTAGGCCAATCGCCGCTCGTGGCTTACTGTTGCCGGTATGGCCGATAGCGGACCTTTCGGACCTGGCCAGAATCCTCGCTTCCAGGAGGATCTGGTAGGCCTCGACCCGTACGATCCCGAAGCCCGTGCCTTCGCCGAGCATCTGGACCGCATCGAACGCTGCGGCCCGAACTTCACCGTGGAAGCCTGCCTCGACGGTGTCTCCGATTTCGCCGACTCCAGCAACCGCATCGGCGGTCTGCGCTGGTGGATTTCGGCACTCGTCGTGGTCCTCATCGTGCTCGGCGTGATGGTCACCGCATGGGACATCATCGGCCGGGCCATCGCGTGGCTCGCGGGGTAACGTGGAACCGGTGAAAGGCATGAAACCCGTTGTCGGAGCCACGCCGCGCGTGGTCAAATCCGAGCAGGAATGGCGGGAGCAGCTCAGCCCTGACGAGTACGCCGTGCTTCGCAAGGCGGGCACCGAGCGCCCCTTCACCGGGGAGTACACCGACACCAAGACCACCGGTGTCTACCAGTGCCGAGCCTGTGGCGCCGAACTGTTCCGCAGCGACACGAAATTCGAGAGCCATTGTGGCTGGCCGTCGTTCTACGACCCGGCCGACACCGACGCCGTCCTCCTCCGTGAGGACACCACCATGGGGATGCGCCGGATCGAGGTGCTGTGCAAGTCGTGCCACAGCCACCTCGGGCACGTCTTCGAAGGCGAGGGCTACGACACGCCGACGGATCAGCGGTACTGCATCAACTCGATCTCGCTGAAGCTCGTTCCCGAGTCGTAACCGACCGAAGCGAACCACCGCCCTCTCCGCCGCGTGCCCGTTGAACAGGAACAGCGGCGGGAGGGCGGTGTCGTATGAACGAACCTTGGGGCATCCAGGGACCGGCTTTCGCGTGGCTGTACGGCTGCCTCGTCGTCCTGCCGTTTCTGCTCGCCGGACTTTGGGCGCAGTCACTCCGGCGCGGCTTCCACGACGGCGGCAGGTTGCCGAGCGTGCGGCATGTGGCGGCCTTGGCGGGTGGGACCGCGCGGGTCACCGAAACGGTGGTCGCCTCGATGCTCGAACGCGAACAGGCCCGGCTCGGCCGTTCGGGCAGGCTCTACCGCACCCCCCTGGTCCCGGTCGACCCGCTGGGGCTGGAGCTCTACGGTGAGCTGTCGTCGTTCCCCGACCACGAGCTGCGGGCGACGATGAGCCGCGGTCCGGCGATGCGGGCGTTGTGGGCCGACTTGAGCCGCCGCGGCCTGGTCGTCGCCGAAGGACGACGACGGCTCACGTGGAGGATCACCGCCACCGTCTACGCCGTTCTTCTGGCGATCGGGACGGTCCGGTGGATCGCGACCGCCGGCACCGTGCTCCTGACCGTGTTTCCCGTCGTCGCACTGGCCCTGCTGATCGTCGCCCTCCGGTTCGGCCGGACCGACTACGAGGGCAGGACGACCGCCGCGGGCCGCGCGGTGCTGGCCGAGGCCGAGACGGATCAGAGCCTCGTTTCCGGTGCGACGGGCGCGGTGGCCCTCCGCGGCTTCGCGGCGTATCCCGATCGCGAGTTCGCCGCCGTCCTGAGCCGCTGCTGACGGCCCGACTGCCGTCGTGAAGACCTGCTCCGGATGGTCGGATCACGGAACCACGACCGGACCGAAAAGCGTCCGACTACGGTAAGTGCACCTGCTCGTGAAAGGCCCGTGCGATGGAAGACACCTGGGGCATCCCCGGACCTACATTCCTGGCGATCTATGGCGCCCTCATCGTGTTCCCGGTGGTCGTCGGTCTCGTGTGGACGATCGCGGTCAAGCTGGGCGCCAAGTCACCGCGCGCCACCGTGAGCGGGCCGGCACCGACGGTGTACGAACTCGCCTATCTCGCCGGCGGCCCGGACCGGGTGGTCGACACGGCCATCGCGGCGCTGGTCGATCGCGGGACGTTGCGGGTCAGCAGCTCGAAGCAGCTCCAGCTCACCGGCCCCGAGCCCGCAGACCCGATCGAGAAGGCCGTCGCCAAGGGCGCGCGGCCGGGTTACAACGCCACGACGCGCGGCATCCGCGACCGGCTGCGGATGTCGGGCCCGATGCAGGCGCTCGCCAAGGGGCTGGAGGAACGGGGACTCGTCGTCGCGGACCGGTCTCCCCGGATCCGCCGGGTCGTGTACTTCCTGTACCTCGCCGTGCTCGTGCTCGGCGTCGTACGCCTGATCGCCGGGATCGCCGGTGACCGTCCCGTCGGTTTCCTCATCCCGCTGCTGATCTCGGCCGTGTTCGCGACGGTGATCTCCCGTGCGCTCAAGAACAAGCGGCCAGGCCCGCGCCCGACCAGCGAGGGCGGCCGGATCCTCCACCGGGCCAGGTCCGCCCACGGACGGGAGCGCAAACGCGGTATCCCCAACGGGCCGGGGTACGCCGGCGCGGCCGGTGCCGGGTTGCTGGGCGGCGCCGCCGCGGCGGTCGCGTTCGGCGGCCTCGCCTCCTACCCGGACGACGAACTGAGCGCGGCCCTGATCCCGCCTCCGGTCTCCGGTGGTTTCGGTGGCGGTTCGTCCGGCGGCGGCTCGTCGTGCAGTAGCGGCGGAAGCTCGTGCAGCGGCGGCGGCAGTTCCTGCGGAGGGGGCGGCGGCTGTGGCGGCTGACGGCCCGGGCACGCTCGGGATCGGCATCGGCTGGCGGCACGAGCTGGACCTGTCGATCGCGCGGCTGCCCGGCGTCGACTGGGTCGAGGTCGTCGCCGAGAACCTGCACGCCGGGCATCTTCCCGAAACCCTGATCGCGCTGCGCGACAAGGGAATGCCGGTCCTGCCGCACGCGGTGTCGCTGTCGTTGGGCGGTGCGGAGCCGCTGGACACCGCCCGCGTCGAGCATCTAGCGGAGGTCACCCGGGAACTCGGCGCGCCGATGGCCAGCGACCACGTGTGCTTCGTGCGCGCGGGCGGCCTCGACTCGGGGCATCTGATGCCGCTCCCCCGCACGCGGGAAGCGCTCGACGTGCTGGTGGACAACGTCAAACTGGCGCGGTCGATCGTGGAGGTCCCGTTCGCGCTGGAGAACATCGCGGCGGTGCTGGAGTGGCCCGACGCGGAGTTCACCGAGTCGGAGTTCCTGCGGGAGCTCACCGACCGGACCGGCTGCCTGCTGATCATCGACGTCGCCAACCTGTACGCCAACGCCCGCAACCTCGGCACCGATCCCGAACGGTTCCTCGACGAGATCCCGTGGGAACGGCTGGCGTACACGCATATGGCCGGCGGTGTCGAACGCGACGGCGTCTACCACGACACGCACGCCCATCCGGTGGTCCCGGAGGTGCTGGACCTGCTGCGCGAACTGCGGCGGCGCACCGAGCCGCCGGGTGTCCTGCTGGAACGCGACGACGACTACCCGTCCGACACGGAACTGGCTGCCGAGCTGGCCGCGTTGCGGGAAGCGGTGTCGCCGTGACGTCACCCCGGGAGCGGCTCGCCGCCCAGCAGGCCGAACTGTTGAAGGCGCTCCTCGCGGGAGGCGACGCCCCGGCGGGTTTCGACGCGGACAGGCTCCGTATCGAGGCGAACGTCCTGCGGAACAAGCAGAGCAGGCTGGTCGCCTACCTCCGCCCCGATCTCGCCGAGGCCCTCGGCGACCGGTTCGCCGCGCTGTTCCGTGAGTACGCGACGAGCCGGCCGAAGACCGACGCGATCCGCGCGCGGACCTACGCGGACGCTTTCGGCGCGTGGCTGGTGGAACGCCGTGAGGTCCCGAAGCCCCGGGGCCGGTTCGCGCGCCTGCTACGCCGCATTTAGTCCTCTAAATGCGGGTCGGTCACCAGACCGGGCGGTCGCTTCCGGGTACGTGCGTCGCTTCCGTCCACTGTGGATTCGAGCCCGGCAGCGTGCCCGCCATCTTGACCCGGGTGATCCGGCCGAGCTGGCCGTCGACGTCTTCGAGCCATTCGACGCCATCGAAACCGGTGGGCCCGGCTTCCTTGCGTCCCAAGGAGTTCAGCCACTCCCCGGTCCCGGCGAGCGAGGTCCGGACGTGCTGACTGCCGCCTTCGGTGGCCGCACGGCGGACGGCGGTCATGATCGCCGCCGCGGTGAGCCAGCCGGTCGCGTGGTCGAGCGCCTGCACCGGGAGCGGTCCCGGGCCGTCGAGCCCGGCCGTCCTGCCGCCCTCGTCGGCGATCCCCGACGTCATCTGCACCAGGCTGTCGAACCCGCGCCTGCGCGCCCACGGCCCTTCCCAGCCGTAGGCGGACAGGTCCGCGACGACGATGCCCGGCCGCAGCCCGGCGATCGTTTCCGGCGAGAAACCCTTGGCCACCAGCGATCCCGGCCGGAAACCCTGCAGAACGACGTCGGCGCGGGCGATCAGCTTGCGCAGCCGCGAGCGCCCGGCTTCGGTCTCCAGGTCGACGTACGCCGAGAGCTTGCCCATCCCGGTGTCGACGGCCAGCGGCGGCACGGTGGGCAGCTGGGCCGACCCGATGTGCATAACGGTGGCGCCGTGCGCGGCGAGCACGCGGCCCGCGACCGGCCCGGCGATGACGTGGGTCAGGTCCAGGATCCGCACCCCGCCCAGCGGCCGATCGGACTCGAACAGCCGCACGGGTTCCGACGGCCCGAGCGACCGGATCTCGGCGACCGGTAACGCAGACGACGCCTGCCCTTGCTTGTGCGCCAGCCACTCCTCGCGGGAGCGCAGCACGGCGGCGGCACCGCCGGCCCCGATGACCGCCGACTCGACCTCGTACTTCGACTTGGCCGCGACGACCTTCTCGAACGCCGCCCGTGTCGCGGGCACGCCCAGGCCCCAGCACACGGCGGAGACGTGACGCGGGTAGTTGCAGTGCAGCCGCACCCAGCCGTCGTTGGCCCGGTAGTCGCCGGACAGCGGCGCGCTGAATGGCACCGGTTCCCCGTCAACGCGGATGTACTGCTCGCTGTGGAACGACGCGGCGGCGTGCCGGGTGTCGACCGAGACCTTGCCCGGCTCGATTCCCCGTAGCCGCAAAAGTTCCCCGGCTGCCAGCGTCGCCGCGGCGATACTCGTCGTCGCCGCCTCCTCGACCCGGAAGGTCCCGGGCAACACCGACTCGGGGCCGGTGATCTCGACGGCGTCTTCGGCGAGGGTGTCGCCGGTGAGCGTGGTCCAGACGCGGGCGTCCACTAGGGCAGCAAGGAGATCAGCTCGGCGGGGGCCACCTTCGTCCCGGTGTAGAACGGGATCTCCTCACGCACGTGGAGGCGGGCCTCGGTGCCGCGCAGATGACGCATCAGGTCGACGATGCGGTGCAGTTCGTCGGCCTCGAAGGCCAGGATCCACTCGTAGTCGCCCAGCGCGAACGACGCGACCGTGTTGGCGCGGACGTCCGGGTAGTCGCGGGCCTCCTTGCCGTGGTCGGCGAGCATCTTGCGGCGCTCGTCGTCCGGCAGCAGGTACCACTCGTAGGAGCGCACGAACGGGTAGACGCAGATGAACTTGCGGGCCTCTTCACCGGCGAGGAACGCCGGGATGTGGCTCTTGTTGAACTCCGCCGGGCGGTGCAGCGCCACCTGGCTCCACACCGGCGCCGACGCGCGGCCGAGCGGGGTGTGCCGGAAGCCGCTGTACGCCGCCTGGACCTGCTCGATCTCCTCGGCGTGCCACCAGATCATGTAGTCGGCGTCGGCGCGCAGCCCCGAGAGGTCGTAGACACCGCGGACGACGACGCCCTTGGCCTCCAGCGCGTCGAGGTACTCGGTGGTCTCCGCGGTCGCCTTCGCGCGGTCCTCGCCGAGCTTGCCCTGCTCGGCCCGGAAGACCGACCAGGCGGTGTAGCGGATGGTGTCATTGAGCTCGTTGTAGTTCAGCCGCGCCATACCGCCATCTTGGCACTGCCGATGCTCAAGAGCCCTCGTGGGTCGGTGTGATCCCGGCGATGCGGCGGGCGGCCGCGTCGGCGGTGGCGATACAGGCCGGGAGCCCGACGCCGTGCAGCGCCGCGCCCGCCACGGCGAGGCCGGGGACGGCGGCGACGGCACGTTCGATCCGCTCGACGCGGATGAGATGCCCGGTGCCGTACTGCGGGAGCCCACCACCCCATCGGGTCACCAGGGTGTCGATCGGCTCGGCGGTGACCCCGGTCAGCCGGGCCAGGTCGTCGCGGACAACGCGGACGAGTTCGTCGTCGTCGGCGCGCAGCGCGCCCGGTTCGCCGAAGCGGCCGACCGAGCCACGCACCAGCACCGGGCCTTCGCCGTACTGCGCCCACTTGCGGGAGGAGAAGGTGAACGCCTTGGCGGCGAACGGCTTCCCGGCCGCGTCCCGCTCCCCGGCGCCGATCAGCACTCCGGACGACTCCGGCAGCGCGGTCCCCGGCGGGAGCGCGAGCGCGACCACCGCCATCGACGCGAGTTCGATCTTGGCGAACACCGACGAGGCCACTCCCGCGACACCGTCGAGCAGCCGTCGCGCCGAAGGAGCCGGGACGGCGAGCAGGACGGCGTCGGCGTCGAGGTCGTCGACCTTCCAGCCGGTGGCGGTGCGCTCGAGCGCCGTCACCGTGGTCCCGGTCCGGACCTCGGCGCGGGAGAGCTCCGCGAGCCGGGCGATCAGCGTCCCGAGACCGCCCAGCAGGGTGCCGAAGACCGGCGCCGCACTCGGCGAGGCGGGCATGAGCGAGGCGGCGCCTTCGGTGAGCGATCGTGCGCCGCGATCGATCGCGGAGGCGAGGCCGGGCATGGTCGCGCGCAGCCCGAGCCCGTCCGCTCCCCCGGCATAGACCCCGCCGAGCAGCGGATCGACGAGCCGGTCCACGAGTTCGTCGCCGAACCGCTCACGCAGCAGCTCGCCGAGCGGCACGTCCTCCGCGGGCAGTTTCAGCGGAGACAGCGACGCCTCGGCCTCGACCAGCGCGCGGCCCTTGTCCGACAGCACCCCCGCGACCGCGTCGGCCGAGGCCGGCACGCCCATGATCGTGCCCAGCGGCAGACCGAGCACGGAGCCGCCGGCGTGGATCTTGGCGCGGGCCTTGGTGGGGTGGACGAGGCTTTCGCCCAGCCCGACCTCGCGGACCAGGGCGAGCGCCTCGGGACGGCGGGCGAGGAAGGCCTCCGCGCCGACGTCGTAGCGTTCCCCGGCGAGTTCGACCGTGCGGAGCTTCCCACCGAGCGAGTCCGTCGCCTCGAAGACGACGATCCGGGCGTCTTCGCCGAGCAGCGTCCGCAGCCGGTACGCCGCGGTCAGTCCCGAGATACCGCCACCGACGACAGCGATCGTGCTCACGGCTGGAGCTCGTGCACCAGCCCGACCACGCGCGTCAGAACGTCCGGGTCGACGCCGGGCAGCACGCCGTGGCCGAGGTTGAAGACATGACCGTCAGCCGCGCGGCCCTCGGCGTGGATGCGCCGGACCTCGGCCTCGATGACCGGCCAGGACGCGTGCAGCAGCGCCGGGTCGAGGTTGCCCTGGACCACCCCGCCGCCGAGCCGGCGGACCGCTTCGTCGAGCGGGATGCGCCAGTCGACGCCGACCACGTCGGCGCCCGCGTCGCGCATGGCCACCAGCAGCTCACCGGTACCGACGCCGAAGTGGATCCGGGGCACGCCGTAGCGCGCGACCGCGGACAGCACCTTCGCCGAATGCGGCAGGACGAACTCGCGGTAGTCCCGCTCCGAGAGCGCGCCCGCCCACGAGTCGAACAGCTGGATCGCGTCGGCCCCGGCGTCGAGCTGCGCGGACAGGAAGGTGATCGCCATGTCCGCGAGCCGCCCGGCCAGCTCATGCCACAGCTCCGGCTCGGAGTGCATGAGCGCCTTGGTGTGCTCGTGGTTGCGGCTCGGCCCGCCCTCGATGAGGTAGGACGCCAGGGTGAACGGCGCGCCCGCGAACCCGATCAGCGGCGTCTCGCCCAGCGACCCGACCAGCAGTCCGACCCCTTCGGCGACCCGCTCCACCTGCTCCGGCTCCAGCACCGGCAGCGCGCGCACGCCCGCGGCGTCGCGGATCGGCTCGGCGACGACCGGGCCGGTGCCCGCGACGATGTCGATGTCGAGACCCGCCGCCTTGAGCGGGACGACGATGTCACTGAAGAGGATGGCCGCGTCGACGCCGTGACGGCGGATCGGCTGGAGCGTGATCTCTGCGAGCATCTCGGGGTCGAAGCAGGCTTCGAACATCGAGGTGCCCTCACGCAGCGCCCGGTACTCGGGCAGCGACCGGCCCGCCTGGCGCATGAACCACACGGGGGTGTGGGCCGGACGCTCGCCGCGCGCGGCGGCCAGGAACGGCGCACCGGGCAGGGCGCGACGGGCCGCGGGGACGGTCTGCGCGGGAGAAACGACTGAAGGAGACATCACGGTTCATGGTGCCATGGCCGCTCGGAGGCCTTACTCTCGGCGCGCCTGCGCCCCGAACCGGACGGTCGCGTCTTACAGTCGGTTGGTGACCGCGATGACGTCAGTACCCGATCTCTTCCGTGAAGCCGTCGCGGCGTTGCAATCGGTCCGGCCCCGCCCCGAAGTCCAGCTGGAGACGATGCGCCCGCCGCAGCGCCTGGCGCCGTGGTCCTACGCGGTGAGCTGCGAGGTCGAAGGGCCGGCGGACGTCCTGGCGTCGGGGCGGCTGGTGCTGCTGCACGATCCGGAGGGCCAAGAGGGCTGGGACGGGGTCCTGCGGCTGGTCATGTACGTCCGCGCGGAACTCGACCGGGAACTGGCGACCGATCCCTTCCTCCCCGCCGTGGGCTGGTCGTGGCTGACCGACGCGCTGGAGAGCTCCGGCGCCGACTGGACGGCGCTGGGCGGCACGGTCACCGAGACGTCGTCGGCCCGCTTCGGCGATATCTCCGGCCCCTCGCGCACCGACGATCTGGAACTCCGGGCGTCCTGGACGCCAACGGACGCGGCGTTGCGGCCGCACGGGCAGGCGTTCTGTCAGGTGATGGCGAGTGTCGTGGGGCTACCGCCGGTCGGCGTGGCCCTCTTCGAACAGCGCCAGTCCTCCTGAGCCGCTTCCGGGCGACGCGAAGAGACCAGGACACACCTCAAGCCTCAGCACCAGCAGCCACGGCGGCTGCGCGTGAAGGACCCCTTCCCTAGTACATGAAGGCCCCCTTCCTTGCGCCTAGGTACAGGAAGGGGGCCTTCATGTACCGCCACGGACTCGCGACACGCCGGATTCCCAGCAATCGAGACATAGCATTTGGGTTATTTTGCGATTTCCGGCCACCTAGCGGCGCTAGGAAAGCTAGCGGCACTAAAGGTCCCTTGCTTCCGCCCGCGGATCCATGAAGGGCTCCTTCCCTGCCCTCAAGGTAGGCAAGGAGGCCTTCATGGACAGCCGTCACGCTCGCAAGGGCGCCCAGGAACGCCTCCACTAGTCCATCTGCGAGCACTCAGAGCGCCTGTACGCCCCCGAGCGACCCTTCAGGGTCATCTGGACCAGACCGCCTCCGACCAGCGCGGAGTCGGCCACTCAGAGGTCTGGACCACCCCGTTCGTGCTAACCGGGCTGTCACCGTCCGCTACAAGATCGAATCCGGCCACGAGCCCTCCGCGACGCTTCCGCAGCGTCACCATCATCGTCACCGAGCGAAGCGATCATGACGCTCCGCGAAGTTGATCAAGCCCCACGCCGGAGGCGATTTCCGACCCTCAGCGCATCGCCCGCCGAGGCTCCCGGGCAGAGGCACCGGCAGGTGCACGGCCCATCTGCACAGTCGGTCGGCCCCCGGTAACTCAAGTCCATCGTGTTCTTTCGGCGATGTGTTAGCCACCGGCTGTGTACTAGCCCGATCGTGTTACTACGAACTCCCTGAGTGACTACCCGTTTGAGATAGATACCCATTCGATCCCCCCGCGAAGGCCTCAGGGCGGCTACAGTGCCATCGACGACACCACTTTCGGTCTAAAGCTGGCGCGGCTAAACGGCCGAAAGTCCCGGTGCCGGTCGGGGGGCACGACCGACTCCAGGGAGGTAGTGACGTGGCTACCGTCGGCATTTCTCAGGCCGTCCGATCCACGCCAGCCGGTTCATTGCCGGCGAGCATGGTTCCGCACCCGCGGGAAGAGCTTTTTTCCGTGTTGGTGGTCGATGACCACCCGCTGTTGAGGGAGGCAATCTCAGCAAGACTCGCACAGATGGGTGCGGGCACCGTCCACGAGGCCGCCACGGTGGCCGAGGCGAGGGCGCGAGCACAGGCCACCGGGCCTTGCGACCTGGCGATCCTCGATCTCGGACTGCCGGATGGCAGCGGCATCGAGCTGGTTACGGAACTCCGTAGCCACGGCTGGCCTCGAGTAGTGGTGCTCGCTTCATCAGACGACCCGTACGCGGTCAGGTCGGCGTTCCAGGCCGGCGCCCAGGCATACCTGCTCAAGTCGGCATCGCCGGTCGTAGTGACCGACGGCGTTCGCAGGGTGCTCGAGGGCGGCGTCTACGCGGACCCGAGCGTCGCACCGGTCCTGGCCACCGGCACCCGGGTCGCCGGCACCGACAACACCCCGCGTGAGCTTTCGGCGCGCGAGGTCGAGGTGCTGCAGCTCGTGGCCGACGGCCAGAGCAACAAGGAGATCGGCGAGGAACTCAGCCTCTCCGCTCTCACCGTGAAGTCTCACCTCTCCCGCATCGGGCGCAAGCTCGGCACGGGTGACCGGGCTCAGATGGTGGCGCTGGCCATGCGTGCCGGCGTGATCCGCTGACAAAGGCGAACAGCCCTGCGGGGCGGGCGGACCAGGCGCGGCCCGCTCGTCCCGTAGGGTCTTCACCTATGGAAGGCGACCGACCCGGAGAACCGCAGACGGACCCGAAGACCGGCACCGACGACACCGGTGGCCCGGTCCTCCTGCGTGAGCCCGCCGAGGGCACTCCACCGGTGATCGCCGACGCGACCGCCCTCGCCGAAGCCTGCGCGAAGATCGCGGGCGGCAGCGGGGCCATCGCCGTGGACACCGAACGCGCGTCCGGCTACCGATACTGGCCGAAGGCCTATCTCGTGCAGCTGCGCCGCGAAGGTGCCGGCTCCTTCCTCATCGACCCCATTCCGCTCGAAGGGCAGCTCGAACCCCTCGCGGAAGTGCTCAACAACGCCGAATGGGTGCTGCACGCGGCCTCTCAGGACCTGCCGTGCCTCGCCGAACTCGACCTGCGCCCGAAGAGCCTCTTCGACACCGAACTCGCCGGACGGCTCGCCGGATACGAACGGGTCGCCCTCGGCACCCTCGTCGAGCTCCTTCTCGGCTACCAGCTGGAGAAGGGCCACAGCGCCGCCGACTGGTCGAAGCGTCCGCTTCCCGTCGACTGGCTGAACTACGCCGCCCTCGACGTCGAGCTGCTCATCGAGCTGCGCGAGAAGCTCGAAGCCGACCTGGCCGCCCAGGGCAAGCTCGAATGGGCTCAGCAGGAATTCGAGGCCGTCCGCACCGCGCCGCCGCCCGCCCCTCGGGCCGAGCCGTGGCGCCGGACGTCCGGCGTGCACAAGATCCGCAGCGCCCGCGGCCTCGCAGCCGTGCGCGAACTGTGGCAGGCGCGCGACGAACTCGCCCGCAAACGCGACCGCGCGCCGAGCCGGATCCTGCCCGACAGCGCGATCATCAACGCCGTCACCGCCGACCCGAAGACCGTCGACCAGTTGCAGGCGCTGCCGGTGTTCAGCGGCCGGGTCCAGCGCAAGTACACCGCGAGCTGGCTGCGGCACCTCCAGGCCGCCCGCGCGCTCCCCGCCGACGAGCTGCCGACCCCCGCGCAGCAGACCGACGGCCCGCCGCCGGTGAACCGGTGGTCGGACAAGGATCCCGACGCCGCCGCCCGGCTTTCGGCCGCCCGCGCGGCGCTGTCCGCGATCGCGGAGGACCGGCGGCTTCCGGTGGAGAACCTGCTGCTGCCGGAGCTGGTGCGCCGCACCTGCTGGCGTCCGCCCGCGGACCTGAGCGAGGACTCGGTCGCCCAGGTCCTCCGCGACGGCGGTGCCCGGCCTTGGCAGGTCGAGCTGACGGTGGCGGCGCTGAGCAAGGCACTCCACGCCACCCCCGCCTGACCGGGAGCTGAAGGACGCCTTCACCGCATGTCACGCGGTGAAGGACGCTTTCGTCTCACCACATGAGGTGAAGGACGCTTTCAGCCCTCCAGCAGCGACCGCGCGGCCACACGCAGCGCGGCGTCCGGTTCCCCGATACCGGCGAGCCTCAGCACACCGTCGGCCCCTTCGACGGCGTGCGCCTCGACGTCCAGATCCGGCTGGTCACGCCGGACGATCGCGATGCTCTCGACGAGCCCGAACACGAGGTCGGTCCGGATGCCGCGAAGGTCCCCGGGGACACCGGCCGCCGCGACGAGCGAGCCGTAGACGTGTTTGAGCTCTGCCCGCTCGGTCCGGAAGCGGGCCAGCCGCGGCGACGAGATCTCCGGCAGCAGGTACAGGGCGCCGAGGTTGTGCCGCGCGCTGCCGAGCAGGTGGATGTCCGCGTAGGCCAGCGCCCACAGCCGCGTGCCGACCGGCGCGAGCTTGGCCGAAAGGGCGCCCGCGACGTCCAGTGACGGCCGGACGGTGTCCTCCAGCAGCGCCGCGAGAATGTCCTCTTTGGACGGAAAGTGGTAGTAGAGCGAGGCCTGGCGCAGTCCGGCGCGTTCGGCGATGGCCCGTGTGGTCGTCGCCGCGTACCCGGCGCCGGTGAACAGCTCCCCCGCCGCGTCCAGGACGGCGAACCGTGCCTCCCGTTTGCTCGCGGCGGCGCCGCTGGCTCTCGGCCTGCCCACCCCGGTCGTTTTCGTCATCTATCCGATCCTGCCATTTCTCCGCGAAGATCTTTGTTACGTCCGGCGGTCGGCCCAGGTTACCGAATCCGGTATCTGTTAACACCGCGCTTACCCGGCGGAGATCGGAAGGATCCCGCACGCGCTTAATTTCGGTCAGCCGATCGAAATCCGGCCCTTGAGACAGGAGCCTCCGCAATGCCTTCCGAGGACCTTTCCGCCTTCGGGTACCGCCAAGAACTTCGCCGTACACTGGGCGGTTTCTCCGCCTTCGCCGCGGGTTTCTCCTTCGTTTCCATCCTTACGACGGTGTTCCAGCTGTTCGCCTTCGGCTATTCCTTCGGTGACACGCTCTTCTTCTGGACGTGGCCGCTGGTGATCGCCGGGCAATTGCTCGTCGCGCTCAACTTCGCCGAACTCGCCGCCCGATTCCCGCTGGCAGGATCGGTTTACCAGTGGGCGAAACATCTCTCCCCCGGATTCGCGGGGTGGCTCGCCGGCTGGATGATGCTGGTGGGCTGCGTCGTGGCCCTCGCCGGCGCCGCGATCGCGCTGCAGGTCGTCCTCCCGTCGGTCTGGAGCGGGTTCCAGCTCGTCGGCGGGGATCCGGCGATCACCTCGCCGACCGGCGCCAGCAACGCGGTCCTGCTCGGCACCCTGCTGATCGTCCTCACCACCGCGATCAACGCGGGCGGCGTGCGGCTCATGGCGCGGATCAACGACATCGGGGTCGGGGCCGAACTCGTCGGCGTCCTCGTGCTGATCATCGGTCTCGCGCTGTTCGCCGTCCGCGGCCCGCAGGTCGTGCTCGAGCCCGCCGGCGAAAGCCCGGGAGCCGGCGGCGTTCTCGCTTCGGCACTGATGGCGGCCTACGTCCTGTACGGCTTCGACACCGCCGCTTCCGTCGCCGAAGAGACCAAGGACGCCCGCCGTATCGCCCCGCGCGCCGTGCTTCGCGCGCTGTTGATCTCCGGGGTCGGCGGCCTCGCCGTCGTCATCACCGCGCTGATGGCGGCACCGAGCCTGACCGACGGGCAGCTGGCCGGGAAAGGCCTGCCCTACGTGATCACGGCCGTCTTCGGCGACACCCTCGGCCGGGTCTTCCTCGCCGACGTCGCGATCGCGGTCGTCGTCTGCACCCTGACCATCCAGACCGGCACCGTCCGGCTGATCTACTCGATGGCCCGCGACGGCGCGCTCCCCGGCGCCGGGAGGCTTTCCGCCGTCAACGCCCGCACCGGGACGCCGATCGCGCCCGCGGTCCTTTCCGGGGTGCTCGCCATCGGGCTCCTGCTGCTGAATCTGGGGAATCCGACCATCTTCAGCACCATCACCGGCACTTCGGTGGTCGTGGTCTACCTGGCCTATCTCCTGGTGACCGGACCGCTGCTGATCCGGCGCCGTCAAGGCCGGTTCAGCGCTGAACCAGGCCATTTCTCCCTGGGACGATGGGCTATTCCGGTCAACATCGCGGCAGTAGGGTACGGCGCGATGATGATCGTCAACATCGCTTGGCCACGAGCCGAGATCTACGACCTGGCCGGCACCGGTTCCGTCTGGGTCCTGTTGTTCCCGATCGAGTTCGTCGGCGCCGCGCTGCTCACCGGCTACCTCTGCTGGCGCCGCCGCTCCGCGCTCACCACGGTTCCCGTCCCCGCGACCTGAAGGAAGGTTCCATGAGCACGACATCGACCACGTACGGCGCTCGCGACCACGCCCGCGCCCAAGCGGGCACGGTGGCCGAAGCGATGCCCGCCATCCCCGCGTCCACTTGGCCGGATCCGCCGCCCGGGATCGACCCGGCGAAACTGGTCTGGGCCGAGACCGTCGCCGCCGGCGGCTACACCCACAAGGTCCTCGCCCGCGGCACCGAGCTGCGGCTGACCGACGTCGAAGGCGACGCCTGCGCGCATCTGCTGCTGTACAACGCGGACCAACCTTGGGAGCGGCTGAACGTCGCGGACACGGTGAAGGTCCAGTGGAACGCCTATCTCGGCGAGGCGATCGCCCTGCTTTCGGACCAGGCGCGGGTGCTCGCGACCGTCGTCACCGACGAGAGCGGCAAGCACGACGCTCTCTGCGGCACGTCCACTGTGGACGGCAGAAGGCTGTTCACCCTCGCCGCCGCCAAACACGGTCTCACCCCGCGCGACCTGCCACCGAGCCTGTCCTTCTTCCAGGGCGTGCACGTGGAGACCGACGGCGGGCTGACGTTCACCGGTTCGGCGGGCGCCGGTAAATCCGTGGTCCTGCGCACGGAACTGCCGGTGATCGTCCTCATCGCCAACGTGGCGCATCCGCTCGACCCGCGCCCGGACTCGCCGCTCACCCCGTTGCGCGTCCTCGCCCAGCGCTCCACACCGTCCACTCCGGACAGTCCTGAATGGACTGCGTCACCCGAGGCACAGCGCGCCTTCGAGAACACCGCCGACTACCTCACCGCAAGGGGCCTGGCATGACGATCATCTCCGACACCGAGGTCGCCGCGCGGGCGCCGTATTCCACCGTGCTCCGCGAGGGCGAGACACTCGCGATCATCGATCTCGGCGGCAACCAGGCCGTCGACTTCCTCTGCTACGACGCCGCCGACACGGCGAAGAGATACAGCGCGGCCGCCACGATCGCCGCGCAGCGCAACATCTTCCTCACCACCGGCAGCGTCCTGCGCACCGGCGAGGGCGCCCCGCTGCTGACCGTCGTCGAGGACACCTGCGGACGGCACGACACGATCGGCGGCGCCTGCAGCAAGGAGTCGAACAGCCTCCGCTATGGCCAGCACACGCGGTACCAGCACGCCTGCGTCGAGAACTTCCTGACCGAGGGCGCGAAATGGGGCCTCGGCAAACGGGATCTGGTCAGCAACGTCAACTGGTACATGAACGTGCCGGTGGAACAGGACGGCACGCTCGGCATCGTCGACGGCATTTCGGCGCCCGGCCTGGAGGTCAAGCTGCGCGCCGAAACCGACGTCCTGGTCCTGGTGTCGAACTGCCCGCAGATCAACAACCCGTGCAACGGCTTCGACCCGACGCCGGTCCGGATGATCGTCACCGGTGGTGACGCGTGAAGCTGCTCGTCGCCAACCGGGGGGAAATCGCGGTCCGCGTCATCCGGACCGCCAGGGAGATGGGCATTCCGACGGTCGCCGTCCACTCCGACGCCGACCGGACGGCCGCGCACGTCCGGCTTGCCGACGAAGCCGTCCGGCTCGGCCCGGCGCCGGCGAGGGAGAGCTACCTCCTCGCCGACGCCATCGTCGAAGCCGCCTTGAAGACCGGGGCGGACACGATCCACCCGGGCTACGGTTTCCTGTCCGAGGACGCCGCGTTCGCCAGGGCGGTGGAAGCGGCAGGGATCCGGTTCGCCGGGCCCACCGCGGACCATCTCGAAGTCTTCGGCAGCAAGCACACCGCGCGGACGAAGGCCGCCGAGGTCGGTGTCCCGATGCTGCCCGGCACCGGGCTGCTGAACACGGTGGCCGACGCCGAGGCGGCGGCCGCCGAGGTCGGCTATCCGGTGATGCTCAAGGCCACCGGCGGTGGCGGCGGGATCGGCATGCGCGCCTGCGCGTCCGCGGTCGAACTGCGGGACGCCTGGGAAGCGGTGCAAAGCATCGCGGCCAAGAGCTTCTCGACCCCGGGTGTGTTCCTCGAACGGCTCGTGACGCACGCGCGGCATGTCGAAGTCCAGG
Source organism: Amycolatopsis sp. NPDC057786 (assembly GCF_042797905.1). Taxonomy (NCBI): domain Bacteria; kingdom Bacillati; phylum Actinomycetota; class Actinomycetes; order Pseudonocardiales; family Pseudonocardiaceae; genus Amycolatopsis; species Amycolatopsis sp. NPDC057786. The sequence goes on along the minus strand of NZ_JBHVKW010000101.1, from coordinate 4,699 downwards.
TGTTCGGCGACGGCGCGGGCACGGTGCTGGCGCTCGGCACGCGGGACTGCACGCTCCAGCGGCGCAACCAGAAGGTGCTCGAAGAGTGTCCCGCGCCGGGCTTGCCCGAAGCGGTGCGGGAGAAACTGGCCTCGACAGCCGTGGCCCTCTGTGCTTCCGTGCGCTACCGGTCGGCCGGGACGGTGGAGTTCATCTACGACCCGGACCGCGAAGAGGCCGCGTTCCTCGAAGTGAACACGCGGCTGCAGGTCGAGCATCCGGTCACCGAGGCGGTGTACGGAATCGACCTCGTCGAGTGGATGCTCCGGCTCGCCGACGGCGACACCGGGATGTTCACGACCACGCCGTCACCGCGCGGGCACGCGGTCGAAGCACGGGTCTACGCCGAGGACCCGGCCGCCGGGCACCGGCCGAGCGCGGGCCTGCTGACCCGCGCGGACTTCCCGGACGGCGTCCGGGTCGACACCTGGGTCGAAGCCGGGGCGAACGTGACGACGCATTACGACCCGTTGCTCGCCAAGGTGATCACCGTCGGCGAGGACCGGGCCGGGGCACTGTCCGCGCTGGACGAGGCGCTCGGCGAAAGCCGGGTGGACGGCGTCCGGACGAACCTCGGCCAGCTGCGCGCGGTCGTCGCCGATCAGCGGCTGCACGACGTCACCCACGACACCGCGACACTGGACACGATCGCCGATCCCGAACCGCGGATCGAGGTCCTGCGGGGCGGCACGATGACCACCGTCCAGGACTGGCCGGGGCGGCTGGGCTTCTGGCACGTGGGGGTCCCGCCGAACGGGCCGATGGACGATCTGTCCCTGCGCCTGGGCAACCGCGCACTGGGCAATCCCGAAGGCGCGGCGGGCCTTGAGTGCACTGTGGACGGTGTCTCCCTGCGGTTCACCGATGACGCAATCGTTTGCGTCACGGGATCGCCGTCGCCGGTGACCGTCGACGGCGCACCTGTTCCCCAGTGGACACCCGTCGGGATTCCCGCCGGCGGCGTGCTCGACGTCGGCACCGGGACCGCCGGACTCCGCGCGTACGTGCTCGTCCGCGGCGGCATCGACGTGCCGGCCTTTCTGGGCAGCGCGGCGACGTTCACCCTCGGCGGCTTCGGCGGGCACGGTGGGCGCGCGCTGGCGACCGGGGACGTCCTCTCCCCTGGCCCGGAGCCGGAGAACGCCGTCAACGGACCCGTTCCCGAAGCCGAACGCCCCGTTTTCGCGAAGCACTGGGAGATCGGCGCGTCGGAGGGACCGCACGCCGCGCCGGAGTTCTTCACCCAGGACGACGTCGAGACGTTCTACGCCACGGATTGGGAAGTGCACTTCAACTCCGCGCGGACCGGTGTCCGGCTCGTCGGGCCCCGGCCGCGCTGGGCGCGGGAGGACGGCGGCGAGGCCGGGCTGCATCCCTCGAACATCCACGACACGCCGTACGCGATCGGCGCCGTCGACTACACCGGCGACCTGCCGATCCTGCTGGGCCCGGACGGGCCGAGCCTCGGCGGCTTCGTCTGCCCGGCGACCGTGGTCACCGGGCAGCGCTGGAAACTCGGCCAGCTGCGGCCGGGTGACACCGTGCGGTTCGTGCCGATCACGACCGAGCACGCGGGCTCTTTGCGTATCGCGCCGGGCTCGGCGGTCAAGGCGAGCCGGAAGCCGATCGACGACGGCGGCGTCCTCGGCCGTCTGTCCACATCGGACGAGAACCCCGAGGTCACCTACCGGCGCAGCGGCGACGACAACCTGCTGATCGAGTACGGGCCGATGAAACTCGACCTTGCCCTGCGGATGCGGGTCCACGCGCTGGCCGACCGGCTGGCCACGGAAGGGCTCGACGGCGTCGTCGACCTGACGCCGGGCATCCGCTCGCTGCAGGTGCACGTCGATCCGGACGTGCTGCCGGTACCGAAACTGCTCGGGCTCGTGCAGGAGGTGGAGCACGATCTGCCGCGCACCGCCGATCTCGTGGTGCCGAGCCGCACCGTGCGGCTGCCGTTGTCGTGGGACGACCCGGCGACGCGCGAGGCGATCGAGCGGTACATGGCGGGCGTCCGCGACGACGCGCCGTGGTGCCCGTGGAACATCGAGTTCATCCGGCGGGTGAACGGTCTGTCCAGTGTGGACGACGTCTACCGCACGGTGTTCGACGCGGAGTACCTGGTGCTCGGCCTCGGCGACGTCTATCTCGGCGCGCCGGTGGCCACTCCCCTGGACCCGCGGCACCGGCTGGTGACCACGAAGTACAACCCGGCGCGGACCTGGACCGCGGAGAACTCGGTCGGCATCGGCGGCTCGTACCTGTGCATCTACGGGATGGAAGGGCCCGGCGGGTACCAGTTCGTCGGGCGGACCGTGCAGGTGTGGAGCGGCTGGCGGCAGCGCGGGTCGTTCGAGCCGGGTTCGCCGTGGCTGCTGCGGTTCTTCGACCGGATCTCGTGGTATCCGGTGACCGCCGAGGAACTGCTCGACCTCCGGGCACAGAGTTCGGCGGGGGAACTGGAACTCGACATCACCGACGGCGAGTTCGCGCTGGCCGACCACGAACGGTTCCTGACCGACAACGCCGCCGACATCGCCTCTTTCCGGGCGAAACAGAGCGCGGCGTTCGAGGCGGAACGACAGGCCTGGGCGGCGGCCGGCGAATTCGACCCGCGGCCGGAACCCGTCGGAGCCAAGGTCCCGACCACGAAGGTCGAGGCGCCGCCCGGGGGGCACGTCGTCGAGGCACCGTTCGCCGCGACCGTCTGGCGGGTGGACGTCGAACCCGGCAAGGAGGTCGACCCGGCGGAGACACTGGTGATCCTCGAAGCGATGAAGACCGAGGCGCGGATCCCCGCGCCCGCCGCCGGGGAGGTCGTCGAGGTGCTCGTCTCCCCCGGCGATCAGGTCGCCCCCGGCACCCCGCTGGTGGTACTGGGAAGGAGCGCGGGATGAGCGTGCTGGAACGGGTGCGCGCCGCGTACCACCGGATCGCGCGGGTCGACCGGCCCGAGATCTGGATCGACCTGCGTCCGGAGCGAGACGTCCTCGCCGACGCGGAGAAGCTGGATGCCCGTCGTGCGGCGGGGGAATCCTTGCCGCTGTACGGGAAACTGGCCGCGGTCAAGGGCAACATCGACGTCGCCGGGCTGCCGACGACGGCGGCGTGCCCCGAGTACGCCTACCTGCCCGCCGAGGACGCGCCGGTGGTGGCGCGGCTGCGCGCGGCCGGGGCGCTGATCCTGGGCACGACCAATCTGGACCAGTTCGCGACCGGGCTGGTCGGCACGCGCAGCCCGCACGGCGCGGTCCGGAACGCGATCGATCCGGCGTACGTTTCGGGCGGGTCGAGTTCGGGGTCGGCGGTCGCGGTGGCGCTCGGGATCGCGGATCTCGCGCTGGGCACCGACACCGCCGGCTCCGGCCGGGTCCCGGCGGCGTTCAACGGGATCGTCGGGCTGAAGCCGACGCGGGGGTTGCTGCCGACGACCGGTGTCGTCCCCGCGTGCGCGAGCATCGACTGCGTGACCGTGTTCGCGCGGACGGTCGACGAGGCTTCGGCGGCGTTCGCCTGCCTGAGTGAGCCCCGGGACCTACCGGTGCTGAACCGCCCTTTCCGGATCGGTGTGCCTGAGGAGCTGGGCCCGTTGCAGGAAGGCTGGGCCGAGGCGTTCTCCGCGGCGGCTCACGACTTCCGGGACGCGGGCGCCGAACTGGTCCCTGTCGACATATCGGCGTTCCTCGCCGCGGCGCGCCTGCTGTACGAGGGCGCCTTCGTGGCCGAGCGGTACTCGGCGGTCGGCGAGTTCATCGACGCCCATCCGGACGCAGTCGATCCGGCCGTTCGGCGGATCATCGGTGCGGCGAAGGACATCCCGGCGCACCGGTTGTTCAGCGACCTCGCGACGCTCGATGGTCTTTCCCGGGAAGCGTCGGCAGTGTTGTCCACTGTGGACTGCCTGCTGCTGCCCACGACGACGGAACACCCGACTATCGCCGACGTCGAGGCCGATCCGCTGGGTGCGAACGCCCGGCTCGGCCGGTTCACGAACTCGACGAACCTGCTGGGCCTGTCGTCGCTGGCCGTGCCCGCCGGAACCGTCGGCGGGCTGCCGTTCGGGGTGATGCTGGTCGGCGCCGCGTACGCCGACCGGATCCTCGCCGACGTCGCCCGCTCGGTGCCGCGGCGGACGCGGATCGCCGTCGTCGGCGCCCATCTGCGCGGGCAGCCGCTGAACCACGAACTGACCTCGCGGGGCGGCCGGTTCGTCTTCTCCGGGCCGACCGCGGCCGAGTACCGGCTCCACGCGCTGGACACCGCGCCGCCGAAGCCCGGTCTCGTCCGGGTCGCTTCGGGCGGCGCGGCGATCGAGGCCGAGGTGTGGGACCTGCCTTTGGGCGGCTTCGGCGAGTTCGTGGCCGGCGTTCCCGCGCCGCTGGCGATCGGGAAAGTACGGCTGGCCGACGGGAGCGAGGTGTCCGGGTTCGTCTGCGAGCCCGGCGCGGTGGCGGGCGCCGAGGACATCACGGAGTACGGCGGGTGGCTGGGGTACCTGAGCCGCTGAGTCACGTCGTGACCCGGCATCGCGGCTGACGTGTCGCGAAAGCCACTTTCGGGACATCAGACGTCGCGAAAGTGGCTTTCGCGGCATAGTGCCGCCGTCGACCCCGCAGGAACGTTGCGAAAGCCACTTTCGCAACGTTGAAGGTTGCGA
>NZ_JBHVKW010000100.1:0-31730 GCF_042797905.1 Amycolatopsis sp. NPDC057786 | reverse complement strand
ACCCAGGGTCCCTCAAGGAGGCCTTCACGGACTTTTCCGGAACCCTCAAGAAGGGGCGGCCCGCAGGGCCAGGATCATCTCGAACCGCCGCTCAGGATCCCGCAGCCCGTCCGCGAACAGCGCCTCCAGTTCCTGGGCACGCGACCGCACCGTCTGCGGATGCACGGCAAGCCGTTCCGCCACCTCACGCACGTTCCCGCAGGTCTCCAGCCACGCCAGCAGCGTCCCCGCCAGCCGCGAATGCTGCTTCCCGGTCAACCCGGCCAGCGGCCCGAGTCGTTCCCGGACGAGTTCGGCGGCCAGGAACGGTTCCTTGAGCAACCACAGACGCGAAAGATGGTCGACGCACCACGTCACGGGCTCGTCCGCGAGCGCGCCGGAGTCGACGAGCCGCAGGGCCTCGCGTGCGGCCCGCAGCGAACGTGCCGCGAAAACGGGCGGGACGGCGGGGCCGATCGCGGCCCGCCAGCCGGTCAGTTCTTCGGCGAATCGGTCCCGTTCGTCCGGTTCCGGGGCGGGGAGCAGAAGGCAGGGGGAGGCGCTCTCGAAGTCGGCCAGCGCGGTCGGCGCGGCCGTCGGTACTTCGTCCGACGGCCGGTCGAGTGCGACGGCGACGAGCAGGTCCGGTAGTTGCCAGCGGGCCAGGTCGGCCGCGTGTTTGACGACGTCGGGCGGTGACGGCGGATCGGCGAGCAGGAGTTCCATCAAACGGTGCCGCCGGCGCTCCAATGCGCCGGCGGCCTTTTCCCGTGCCTCCGCATGGCCCTCGACCGAGAGTGCCGACAGTTCGTCGATATAGGCGAAGATGGCTTCCGCGAGCAGGCACAGCGTCGCGGAAGGCACCCCCGCGCGACGCCCGATCTCGGCCATCCGGCGCCAGGTCACCCTGGCGCCCACCCGGTAGGCCGCCTGGAGGACGTCGACGTTGCGGCCCTGATGGAACTCCTGGACACCCAGGCTGACGAACACGCTCCGCCGGTCTTCCGACGGCGCCTCGGGGTTTCCGAGGCGCTCGAGGAACTGCACGAACGCCATCTGTACGCCGGTCTTGAGCGCCTTCCCGAACGCGCCGTCCAGTGGTCGTGCGTACTCGGGAATGGTCCGCTGGATCTCCCGGACCACCTCCCCGGCCGTATCGCCCAGCCCTGGCCGGAACACGGTCGCCAGCTCTCTCGGCAGCAACGCCCAGAGCTGGACCGGGCGCCCGCTCGGCCCACCCGGCCGGGCAGGCGTGAGCAGCGGACCGTATGTCGCCTCGACCCCGCTGCGGGCGTCCTGCGGTCGGGTCACCTCGTCACCTCGTTGTGAGTGGGAAACGCTGATCTGTCAGTCCTCCGCGAGCAAGGCCTCCGCGCGCAGGGCGATCTCCATGTCGAGCCGGTCGTCGGCGTTGTTCAACCGGTCGCCGAAGAGATCGATGAGCTGGTGCATGCGGTACCGGACGGTCTGGGGGTGGACCTTGAGTTTCTTCGCGATCTCCGGAGCGCTGCCCCGGGATTGCAGCCAGATCAGCAACGTCTCGCCGAGCCGCGCCCGCTGTTTGGGGGTGAGGTCGTCGAACGGGGCGAGGCTGCGCGTGCACAGTTCACGGACCAGGAATTCGTCCGCGAGCAGCCACAGGGTGGACAGGTGATCGCTGTACCGCGTGACCGGATTGTCCGGAAGCACCCCGCGCTGGACCAGCCGCAGCGTGCGGCGGGCCCACATCAGGGAGCGCGGCGCTTCGGTGAGCCGCACGGCCGGGCCGATCACCGCGCGCCAGCCGGGGAGCCGTTCGGCGAGATCCTTCAGGTGCTTGTCCGGGTCGCCGGTGACCAGGCAGGGTTTGGGGCCTTCGAAGTCGACGAGGACGTCGGCGTCCAGGTCGGCGCTGTCGGGGTCCAGCGGGCCGAGCCGTCGCTCCAGTGCGACGACCGTGATCTCGGTGGGCAGCGCCCACTGCGCGTTGGCGGCGTGGGACGCGATGGACTGCGGAGAGGACGGGGGATCGGAGAGCATCAGTTCGAGCAGCCTGCGCCTGCGTCTGGCCCTGGTGCCCGCGGCCCGCTCCTGCGCGGCCGTGTAGCCCTCGATGGACAGTGCGGAAATCTCGTCCACGTAAGCGAAAATCGCTTCGGCGGCGGTGCACAGGAGATCGGCGTCCGCTCCGATCGCCTGCCCGAACTCCGAAACGTGCCGCCACGCGACGCGGCCGCCGACGCGGTAGGCCGTCTGGAGACAGTCGAGGCTGCGGCCCTCGTTGAATTCGACCTTGCCGAGGTTGCGGAACACCGCCGACCATTTGTCGAGCGCCGTCGTCCCCTGACCGATGGTATCGAGGCAGTGCAGGATCGCCTGCCGGATACCCTGCGTGATGATCTGTCCGAACGCGCCTTCCAACGGCTGCGCGTACTCGGGGACGGCTCGTTGCACCTCCTGAAGGATGGCTCGTGCCAAGGGGTCGGCCCGCGGCCGGAACCGCTCGCCAAGGTCTCTTGGCAGTGACGCCCACAGTCCATTCGCACCGGTGCTGCGCACAGGTCGGTTCTCCACTGGGGTTCTCGGTGCCGGCGTGAAGGCGCGCGGTCGCTGGACCGGACCCGGTGGCTGGCGGAGCGGGGTGGCGGGATGACGCACGCCGGGTTCGGGCCGTGCGGTCCGCAGTTCGTGCCGCGAGAATCCGGTATCCAAGTCGGTCATGTTTTTTATCCTTGCTGGCAACAAAATCAGCCTCTTCAACGGTGAAGCCGATCCAGATTTTGTGGCTCACGCAACATAAAATCCGGCCGAGAGAACTGTCAACGGCTGGCGGGAGCTTGATCGGCCACCTGGATGGACTACACCCGAACGGGTGGTCCGATCCGATGGTGAGTGACATTTAGGCAGGCCTGAGATGGCGTCCGGATGACAATTTTTCCGGGACGTTTTCGGGCGCTTCCGCCGCCTCGCTGGCGCGGATGAGCACCTCGACGACCTCGTCCAGGGTCAACCGGGCCGGTGCGGTCCCGGCGAGGAAGCGTTCGAGCTCGTCACCGAACCGGGCCGGGTCGGCCACATGTGGAAAGTGTTTCGCATTTTCGAACACCGTCAATCGGCTGTCCGGCAGCACTTCGGCCGTCCTGCGGCCGTGGGCGACCGGGATGAGCGGGTCGTGCGCTCCCCAGACGACGAGGGTGGGCACCTCCCTGGCGAGATAGAGCTTGTCGATCGCGCTCGCGCGCTGACCCCGGAGGTCGATCAGGCTGCGCGCGATGAACAGGAACGCCCGCCGCCTGCCAGGGTCGGCCAGTGACGCAAGGTGACGAGTCAGCTCCCGGGTTTCGGCGGAGAGCTTCCCGCCGAGAACGCGGCCGGCCGCGGCGATCCCCCGCGTGATCGCGACGGTGACCGGGTTGACCGCGATGGTGAGCGTCGCGTTGGCCCCCGGCAGCGCCGTCGCGCGCAGCACCGGGGTCACCTGCGGCCCGAGTCCGGCGCTGCCGACGAGCACCAGCCGGGCGCACATCTCGGGGAACTGGTAGGCGAACTGCATCGCGATCCCGCCGCCGAGGGAATGGCCCACGATGGTCGCGTGCCGGTTCCGGGTGAGCGCGAGGACGTCGCGGACCACGCTGGCCATCGCGCCGAGACCGTAATCGGCCCGAGGGGCGGCCGAATCACCGTGGCCGGGAAGATCGGGGGCGAGGACGTGGCGCCCGAACCCGGTCCGCTCGAAGTGGTCGAGCAGGGGGCCCCAGGTCTCGCCGCTGCCCGAGATACCGTGGAGCAGGACGAGCGGTTCTCCCGCGACGTCCTTTGTGGACGGAACGTATTCCCGTAGCCGGATTTCCCGCCCGTGCAGGGTCAGTGTGCGCGCTTCGAGGGCCATGTCCAGCCTTTCCGTTGTCAGGCGTCAAAATAACGTGTAGAACGCCGGGTGTGTCAGCGTGTCGCCGGACACGTCCGGCAATTGCGACCCAGGTGACAAGAATGCCGCGGCCGACCCCGAGCCGGATGCCAAAACCGCGCGACCCCGGCAATTACGCATCGACTTTTCCCTGCCGTCCCGGTATTCAGGAAAGCGTCGGTAAACACCCGTAACGACGGAGAACGCGATGGCCTGCCGGGCGGACTTCCACGTCGATCAGCCGAGGGTGAAACGTGTCCGACGCGGCCTCCGCTGGGTGCTCCCCACCGTGCGGCCGCCGGAACGCCGGGTCCGGCGGATCAGTTCCCTGGCGTCCCTTCGTCGCGGTGGTGGGCGCGCATGAGCCGCTGCGCGCGGAGCGCGAGTTGCATGTTCAGCCGGTCGTCGGCGTCTTTCAGCCGGTCGCCGAACAAGTCCTCCAATTGACGGAGGCGGTTCCGCACGGTCTGCGGATGCACGCCGAGCCGCTGTGCGATCTCCGGCGCGCCACCGCGCGTCTCCAGCCACGCCAGCAGGGTTTCGCTGAGCCGCTCCTGCTGTTTCCCGCTCAGCGAGGTGAACGGGTCGAGGCTCTGCTTGGCGAGTTCGGCGCCGAGGAAGTCCTCGGCGAGCAGCCACAGCGTGGCGAGTTGATCCCGGCACCAGATGACCGGGCCGGGCGCGTCCTCGCTGGTCAGCAGTAGTGCGCGGCGAGCGGTGCGGAGGGCGGCCGGGGCGTCGGCGAGCGGTACGACGGGGGAGACCGCCACCCGCCAGCCGTCCAGGGCGTCCTTCAGCGGGGCGAGATCGGTGTCCGGATCCGCGGTGAGCAGGTACGGCTCGGCGGTGTCGAGGTCGGCCAGCACGGTGGTGTCCAGGAGGTGGACCGGGAAGGCGGACGCGCCGGGAGCGCGCTGGAGCGCGACCATGGCCGCGGCCCCCGGAACCCGCCAGCCGGCGCCGTCGGCGAGGCTGGCGATGCTGCACGCGGACCCTTCCGGCGCCTGGGCGATCAGTTCGAGGAGCCGCCGTCGCCGGAGCGGGATCGCGCCCGCCGCCCTGGCTTCCGCCTCCTGGTACCCCTCGATCGTCGTGGCGCACAGTTCGTCGACGTAGACGAAGACGGATTCGGCCGCGAGCGCGATGACGTCGAGGCCGACGCCGAGCCCGCGCACGATGGGCCGCATCGCCCGCCACGCCGCCCGCGCGCCGACGGTCACGCTGTCGTGCAACGGTTCCAGGCTGCGGCCCTCGGTGAATTCGATCCGCCCGCGCATGCGGTAGAAGTCGATCCAGCGGTCGTGGGGCACGTCCGGATCGCCGATGCACTCGACGTAGTGCCGCACCGCCCGTTCACAGGAAACGACCAGGACGCGGCCGAAGACGCCGCGCAACGGCTGCGAATACGCGCTGACCGAACGCTGCACCTGCTTGACCATGGCGGCCGCGGCGTGACCGGTATACGGACGCAGTTCTTCGCCGAGCGAACGAGGCAACGCCGCCAGCATGCCGAAACCGCGGTACTCGACCACCAGGACCACCCTTTGATTTTTCTCGAACCAGGGGAGGGAAACATGAATCCGTTTGCATAACCACGCCGGAACGACGGGAACGGTGCCCGGGTGTTTCTGCTGGATCGGCGGACGGCGTGTACCCCGAATGTGACGTTGAATTTGCAACGGAAAGTCGCGGCGCTCAGGGAGGTGACAACGAGCGGGTGTTTCGATGTGACGTCTTTTGACACGGATGTGGCGACGGTTCTACGCTCCGTGCATTCGAGTGCGCCGGTGGCGCGCGGACGAAAGGGAATGGGTGCCCGTAATCGTCGGCCTACTTCGCAGCGGGGGATCGCACACGTGAGCTGGCAGCCCGTCGGCGTGTTGTGGGAACGCCTGCCGAGGGAACTCGGTGACGCCGTCCGCCCGCGGATCCCGGCGATCGCCCGGCACTGCGTCGACGCCGTGGTGTCCGAGATCAGCGAATGCGCCGAAGTGTTCAGCGACGGCGAGGCCCGTGCCGCGGCCGTCGAACTGACCAGGCGCAGTATCGAACGCGCCATCGACCGGGTCGGCGTCCCCGAACTCCTGCAGAACGACCTCCTGGTGGATTTCCGCGAGCAGGGCCGGATCGCGTTCCGGCAAGGACTCAGCAGGGAGGCCGCGCAGGCGGCGTTCCGGGTCTCGAGCCGGGTGCTGTGGCGTTCGATCGCCGCGATCGGCCGCCAGCTCCAGCTGCCCGGAGACGTTCTCTACGGCGCGGCAGAGTGCCTGTTCGGTGACGTCGTCGAAGTGACGATGGCGTTGACGGACGGGTACAACGCCGCGCAGGCCGAGGCGACAGGCCCCGCGGAGCAGCGGGCCAGGCTCTTCCGCCTCCTGACCGGTGGTTCCGGGTACAGCCAGGCCGACGCAGGCGCGCTCGCCGTCGCCATCGGCTGGCGGATCCCCGAACGGATCACCGCGGTCGTCTTCACCGCGGCGCCCGGTGCGCCAGCGTTCCCGCCGGGCCTGCTGCCGCCTGCGGTTCCGGTGGATCTCGTCTCAGACTCGCCCGGCGCGCTGGTGGCCTGTCCGGAGGCCGACCTCGGCGGCCTGCGGGACCTGCCGTCCGGCTGGTCGGCGACGGTCGGGGTGTCCGTCCCGGTCGCGCAGGCCGCGGAGTCGTTCCGGATCGCGAGGCGCGCGTCCGAACTCACCCGGCGGGGCATGATCACGACGGTCGGCCCGGTGCTGTGGTGCGAAGAGCACCTCACCACGCTGCTGTTGCTCGCCGACGAGTTCCTGCTCGACCGGCTGGCCGGAGATGCGCTCGAACCGTTGTCGGGGCTGGCGCCACGTCAGCACGACGAACTGGCGGCGACGCTGCTCACGCAGGTGCAGACGAGGGGGAGCGCGCCCGAGATCGCCCGGCGGCTCGCCGTGCATCCGCAGACGGTGCGGGCGCGGCTGCGACGGCTCGCGGAGCTGTTCGGCGAACGGCTGGACGATCCGGATCAGCGGCTGCGGATCGAACTGGCGCTGCGCGCGGAACGGCTGCGGCCCGCCGACGTGTGACGGCGCGCGAGCCGGATAAGCTCGCGCGCCGTCGTCCACAAAGGTCAGCAGTTCGACGTCGCCGGGGCGCCCGCGACCCGGTCCTTGAGGAAGGCGAGCACGTCGGCGTTGCCGGTGTAGACCGCCGTGATGTGGTCGGTGTCGAAGGTCTTCCAGGTCGTCTTGACACCCGCGGCGCAGTAGGCCTTGTGCAGCGCCTCGGCCTGCGCGAACTGCACGAGCTGGTCCTGGGTGGCGTGGTAGAGGAACACCGGGACCTTCGGCGGAGTGCCACCGAGCTTGTTTTCGTTGAGCCGCTTCACCCATTCCGGCCGCACGTAACCGGCGCTGGTCGTGTAGTCGGCGATCTTCTGGTTCGCGTACGTGGTGAGCAGCTCGAACGTGCAAGCGCTCTTCTGCATCTCCGCCAGTTTCACGCGGCCGTTGCCGCTGAGGAACGAGTCCAGCTTCAGTTCGGGATAGGCGTGGTCGAGGCCGATCAGGGCGTAGGCGAAGACACCGAACCCGAACTTCCCGTCGAGTTGCAGCGTGACCTGGACGAGGTCGGCGGGCACACCGCCGGCGGCGACACCGACGAGGTTCAGCTCCGGCGCGTAGACCGGTTGCAGTTCGCCTGCCCAGGCCGCCGCCCCGCCGCCCTGCGAGTACCCGCGGAAGAGCACCTTGGCGTCGGTGGACAGCTTCGCTTCCGGCAGGCGCTGCGCGGCGCGGACCGCGTCGATCATCGCCGGTCCTTCCGAACGCCCGACCACGTACGTCGTCTTCGGATCCTGGCGATAGCCCTCGTAGTCGGTGAGCGCGACGGCGAAACCGGCGTCGAGCGCGTCGTCGAGGCCGGACTGCTCGTAGAACGCGCCGATGTCGATCATCTTCGACGGCGTGCAGTGGAAAGCGGGGCCGTGCGTACCGGCGCCGAACGAGACGATGGGCGCCTTCGCCGGGTCCACGTTCTTCGGCACCAGCACGGTCCCGGTCACCGCGTCCGGCCGCCCGAGTGCGTCGGTCGACAGGTACATCACCTGCCACGCGTTGACGGAATCCTTACGCGGACCGGCTTTCGAGACACGCGAGCGGATGATGTCGCCCGGTTTGCCCGCCGGGAGCGGGGAGGGCGGCGTGTAGAACGAGTCGTCGGACGCCGTCGGGGCGGCGGAACTCGCCGGGCTCCCGCTCAGCACGGTCAGGAGACCGGCGGACAGGACGATCGCCAGCGCGACGGCGAGTGTCCGGCGGGACGGGCGGGGGAACGGGGTCGGCACGGCCGGGCCTCCAGGGGGCGTGGGCTGGGTGAGGGGCAGGCGCGCTCAGGCGTTGCCGCCGTAGACCTGGCGGCAGGTCGTGGACTCGGCGAACGCGAGTTCCAGTTCGGGGTTGGCGCGCAGATGCTTGATCGGGCCTTCCGGCTCGCTCAACCCGCTCATGGTGCTATCGGCGTCGGCGACCACCTTCTGCAGGCTCGCCTGGTCGGTGACCTTCGCGTCCTGCATCCGCGTCAGGGTGGCGGACACCTTCGACTTGGTCTCGCCGAGCGTGGTGGTGGCCTTGTCCACAGCGGACTGTCCATCCGGGACGGGCGGCACGCCGGCGTTCCGGATCCCGCCCGCCATGTCGTCGAGGGCGGCGGAGAGCGAATTCAGGAAACCGACCATCGCGGTCTTGGTCCCCTGCGGATCGGCCGGGTCGAACGCGGGCGGCTTGGACAGTTTCGCCGAGCCCGTCGCGACGCCCGAGCACACCTTGTCCACCCAGGCGAGCGCGGCCGGGTCGGCGTGCCTGCCGGCGTCGGCGGGTTCGTCGGACCCGCAGGCGCTCAGCAGGACCGCCGCGGCGGTCGTGGAGACGGCGGCGAACGCGATTCGCGCTGCCGTGCGGCGCATTCTTTTCATGGTTTCCCCGTCGAATTCGGCGAAAGAGGGCCTGCCACGGCACGACGAGCGGGATTCCGCGCTGGTCGGCGGTGACCGGCTTGCTGAACCGCGAGGTTACTCACGAAAGATTCCGGCAGGCAAGGCGGCGGTGGCCTTGAAAAGGCTGATTGGCACGCGCGAGATAGTTTTCAGTGGTGCGATTGTCACTCTCGTCAGCGGTTCCGCGGGCGGTCTTACCCGGCTCTGAACTGGGGAAACCCATGTGTCGCTACTAGGAACCATCCGGTTGTACCGTGCCTGCGTGACAATTTACCCGTCGCCGGTGAACTTTTCCGGTGAAGCACTTGATAGCGGTGTGGACGCGTCGTTAGTTTACTGTTCGGTTGCGATCCGTCAGACATCGTCGCTACCCGGAGAATTCTCTCGGGCCGATATTCATTGCTCTGGGGAATTGTACGCCGTTTCGTATCATCGTTGATACCACGGAAGGACGATCGTGAGTCACCGTAGAGGAACCAAGAAGGCGGTCGCCGCCGCCGCTGCCGGTGCCGTGGGGCTTGCCGCCGCGGTACTCGTGGTCGGGGCGCAGTCCAGTGTCGCCGATCCGATCTCGCTCCCGCTCAACTACCACTGCGACCTGCCGCTCGTGGGGTCGCAGTCGCTGAAGGTGGTGATCAACACCGATCTTCCGCTGTCGGTCAAGACCGGTCAGCCGACCGGCACGTTCGACATCAAGGCCGTCTCCACGATCAACGCGGACACGGTCAGCGGGCTCAACCTGATCGGTGCGACCACGCTGGAAGGACAGGCCATCGCGGCGGCGACCGTGGCGGCACCGGGGCTCAACCTCCCGGTCAGCGTCCCGAACGACATCGCCAAGCAGAACATCCCCACCTCGGGCGAGATGACGGTCAACGCGTCGGGCAAGACGCCTTCGCTGACCTTCAACCAGCCCGGCGAGGCGAAGATCACCGTGGGCGACCTGCGGCTGAAGGTCACCCCGCGCAAGGCCGACGGTTCGGTCACCGGCATCACGCCGGACGGCACGATCGACGCGCCGTGCAAGCAGGATCCGGGCCAGAACAACACCCTGGCCACGATCAAGATCGGTGACGGCGGTGGCGGCACGACCACGCCCACCACCCCGACCACGCCCACCACCACCCCCACGACGCCGACCACGCCGACGACCCCGCCCACTACCACCACCACGCCCGGTGGCGGCGGGATCAAGTACGCGTTCGGCATCAAGGGACAGACCGCGCTGAAGTCGCTCGGCAGCACGGCGGCGATCAACGGTGGTTTCGACGCGGACGTGGACCTCGCGTCGAAGACGTTCACCGGTGACCTGAAGCTCGACCCGTCGTCCACCCAGTTCAAGCTGTTCGGGTTCGTCGACGGCCGCTCGGAGATCAAGGTCGAGCAGGTCGGCAAGCAGACCGGTGAGCTCGTCGGCACCGGCTTCAAGGCGCACATCAAGTTCAACGTGTTCCTGCCGAGCGTGCAGGTCTTCGGGATCCCCATCAGCAGCGACCCGAAGTGCGGCACGGTCAGCCCGTCCACCAGCGAGATGACCACCGGTCCGGACTTCGACCTGCTCAAGGGCGGAAAGCTCACCGGCACCTACTCGCTGTCGGCCCTGCAGAACTGCGGTTCGTTCAACGACATGATCAGCATGTTCGCCAAGAGCGACGGCAACACGCTCGATCTGAACCTCACCAAGAAGTAAGTCAGGCAGCCGGTCCCCGTCGCGTTCCGTGACGGGGGCCGGTGCCGTTTCCGCGCCGTCCAGGAAGGCGACCATGCCCCTTCGCATCAACGTCCGGATGCTGCTCGCGGCGGGCCTCACCGTCCTGCTCACGGCGGGCTGCCTGCTGTTCGTCGCCGTCCGCAGCGCGGCGGCCGGTACGCCCGTCGACAAGAAACTGTCGTTCACCTGCCCGTTCCCGCTGATCGGGCTGCAGAAGCTCGACGTGAACATCAAGGCCGACTTCGAGGTGCCGACGGCGCCCGGCGGCACGCTCACCACCTCCGGGCTGACCATCACCGTGACCGTGCCGGACAAGGCGGCGCGCGGGCTCAACCTCGTCGGCGCCACGACCATCGAAGGCACCGCGGCGGCCGGCGTGACACTGGTCAACGGCGACGCGAATCCGCTTCCCGTGCGCATCCCGCTGAACGTCGCCAAGACCGGAATTCCGCCGTCCGGCACGTTCAGCCCGGTGGCGACCGGTTCCGTGCCGACCATCACGCTGGCGAAACCGGGCAAGACGACGCTGACCGTCGGCGACTTCACCACCCGCCTCACGCCGAAGAAGGCCGATGGCTCCTTCACCGGGCTCGGCTCCTTCACCTCTGACTGCACGCTCGACCCCGGCCAGGACCCGGTCCTGCTCTCCTTCGAGCTCGGCGAGAAACCCGCGGGGCACCGGTTCGCGATCGCCGGGAAGACCGGGGTCAAGGCACTCGGCGCCGACGCGCCGCTGACCGGCACCTTCGAGCTGAGCCCGACCGCGGCGACGGTGTTCAGCGGCGGCCCGGTGTTCGACAAGGCGCACACCGACTTCCGGCTGTTCGGCTTCCTGCCGGGCTCGGCCGATCTGGAGTTCGTCGCCGACGGACCGCAGGGCGGCGACCTCGCCGGGACCGGTTTCGTCGCGCGACCCCGGTTCACCACCGTCCTCCCGCTGGTGACGCTCGTCGGCATGCCGGTCAGCACCGGACCGGGCTGCCGGACGTCGGCCCCGTCGACGGCGGAACTGCGTACCGGCGACGGTTTCACCATGGCGAAGGGGGGCGCGCTCAGCGGCACCTACTCGCTGGCGCCGCTGACCGGCTGTGGCGCGTTCACCTCCTACGTGAGCTCCCTGGTCCAGGGGGACGGCAACACCTTCGACCTCACGCTGACCCCGCGCGGCTGAAGGGAGCTTTCCCCGCATGTGATGCGGGGAAAGCTCCCTTCACCGCACGAGACGCGGGGAAAGTCCCCTTCAGCCCTCGGCCACCCACCACACCGCCCGGGCACCTGTTCCACCACCACCGCAGTAGTCGGGCCGACGGCTGCCCCGGTTCCCGGCGGCGGTAATCTCCCTCGCGACACGACCCGGACACCTGTTCCACCACCGAGGAACCACTGGTGAATCCCGGGAGTGCCACGAAATGACGATTTCCGCGCCGGAGGCCGCCGTCCGTACGGTGGAACTGACCGTGTCGGGGATGACCTGCGCCGCTTGTTCGGCGCGGGTGGAACGCGCGCTGAACAAACTCGACGGCGTGCGCGCGTCGGTGAACTACGCGACCGAGCGCGCCACCGTGCAGGTGCCCGAAGCGCTGGCCGACGACGTGCTCGTCGAGCGGGTCCGCAAATCCGGCTACACGGCGGAGCTCCGCGGCGAAGAGGATCCGGACATCGGCTTCGCCCGGGTCCGGGATCTCCGGCGTCGGCTGGTCGTCGCCGCGTTGCTGGCGATCCCGCTGGGGAACCTCTCGATCACTCTCGCGCTGGTGCCGCGGCTGCGGTTCCCCGGCTGGGAACTGCTGTGCCTCGCCTTGGCCGTCCCCGTGGTGTTCTGGTCCGCGCTGCCGTTCCACCGTGCCACGCTGCGAAATCTCCGTCACCAATCGTCCAGTATGGACACTTTGGTGTCGCTGGGCGTGCTCTCGTCGTTCGTGTGGTCGGCGTGGTCCGCCTTCGCGGGCGGCACGGAGCCCGGGTACTGGATCGGCTTCGGCCCGACGGCGGCCGGCGCCGACGCGATCTACCTCGACGTCGCCGCCGGCGTGACCACGTTCCTCCTGGCGGGCCGGTACTTCGAGAGCCGGTCCAGGGGCAGCGCCGCGGGACTCCTGGCCGCGCTGGACGCCTTGGCCGCCAAGGATGTCCGGGTGCTGCGGGACGGCGTCGAGCGCATGGTCCCGGTCGGCGAACTGGCCGTCGGGGACCTGTTCGTGGTCAAGCCGGGCGAGTCGATCGCCGCCGACGGAGTCATCCACAATGGACTGTCCACTGTGGATGTCAGCGCGGTGACCGGAGAACCGGTACCCGCGGAAGTCGCCACCGGGGACCGGGTCGTCGGCGCTTCGGTGAACCGGGACGGCAGGCTCGTCGTCCGCGCGACCGCGGTCGGCGCGCATACCCAGCTGGCCCAGATGACCGCGCTGGCCGAACGCGCGCAGGCCCGCAAGGCCGCGGTACAACGGCTGGTCGACCGGATCTGCGCGGTGTTCGTCCCCGCCGTGCTCGGCGTGGCGGTGCTGACGCTCGCGGCCTGGTTGCTCGGCGGAGCACCCGCTCGCGAAGGATTCGCGGCGGCCGTCGCCGTCCTCATCATCGCCTGCCCGTGCGCGCTCGGGCTGGCGACGCCGACCGCGCTGATGGCCGGGGTCGGCCGCGGCGCTCAGCTCGGCATCCTCATCAAGGGGCCGGACGCGCTCGAGGCGAGCCGCACGGTGGACACCGTCGTACTGGACAAGACCGGCACCGTCACCACCGGGAAGATGACCGTCACCGCGTGCAGCCCCGCCGACGGGTTCACCCGCGGCGAGTTGCTGCGGTTCGCCGGGGCGGTGGAGGCCGGTTCGGAGCACGCGATCGCGGCGGCCGTGGTGACCGCGGCACGGGCGGAGCTGCCGGATCTGCCCCCGGTCGAGGGATTCGGCGCGCTGCCAGGGCTCGGTGCGAAGGGCGAGGTCGAGGGGCACGCTGTCCTCGTCGGCAACGCGCGCTTATTCGCCGAACACGGGATCGCCGTCCCCGGCGACTTCACGGCGGAGGACGGCACCACGACGATCCTGGTCGCGGTGGACGGCCGGGCCGCCGGGCAGCTCGCGGTCCGGGACGTCGTGAAGCCGTCGGCACGGGCCGCCGTCGAGGCTCTGCACGCGTTCGGCCTGCGGACCGTGCTCCTGACCGGCGACAACGAAGCCGCCGCCCGCGTGGTCGCGGACGAGATCGGCGTCTCCGACGTGCGTGCCGGAGTGCTGCCCGCGAAGAAGGCCGCGGTCATCGAGGAGCTGCGGGCCGGGGGAGCGCGGGTCGCGATGGTCGGTGACGGGATCAACGACGGTCCGGCGCTGGCCACCGCGGATCTCGGCATGGCCATGGCCCAGGGCAGCGACATCGCGGTGCGCTCGGCCGACATGGTGCTGGTCCGCGAGGATCTGCGGGTGGTTCCCGACGCCATCCGGCTCGCCGACCGCACGCTGCGGATCATCCGGGGGAACCTGGCCTGGGCGTTCGGCTACAACGTCGCCGCGATCCCGCTGGCCGCGCTCGGCCTGCTGAACCCGCTGATCGCCGGGGCGGCGATGTCGCTGTCCTCGGTACTCGTCGTGTCCAACAGCCTCCGGCTCAAGGACTTCCGACGCGCCGCGTGACACTTGCGGGTGGTTTTGTACCATCGCCCCTCGGAACAAGGGGGCCTTCGTGAAGCCGTTGAACACCGGCGAACCCACCGGCGTGGGGCGCTACCGGGTGTTCGCCGCGCTCGGCGAGGGCGGGATGGGCCGGGTGCTGCTCGGGATCTCCGCCGACGGGCGTCTCGTCGCGATCAAACAGGTCCACCCCGGATTCGCGCAGGACCCCGGCTTCCGTGAGCGGTTTCGCCGGGAGGTCGAAACATCCCGGCTGGTGTCCGGCGCGTACACCGCACCGGTCATGGACGCCGACCCGAACGCGCCGACACCGTGGCTGGCGTCGGTGTTCGTGCCAGGACCGGCGCTGTCGGAGGCGGTCTCCGCGGGCGGTCCGCTGCCGCCGATGGCGGTCCGTCATCTCGCCGCCGGGCTCGCGCTGGCGCTGGGCGACATCCACCGTGCCGGACTGATCCACCGCGACCTCAAGCCCAGCAACGTCATCCTCACCGGTGACGGACCCAGGGTGATCGACTTCGGGATAGCCCGCGCCGCCGAAGGCGACTCCGAACTCACCCACACCGGCGCGGTCATCGGTTCGCCCGGGTTCATGTCCCCGGAACAGGCCGAGGGGAAACCGCTGACCCCGTCGAGCGACATGTTCTCGTTCGGCGCGCTGCTGGTGATGGCCGCGACCGGCCGCGGCCCTTTCACCGGGACGTCCACTCCGCACACCTTGTACAACGTCGTGCACCTCCAGCCCGACCTGCGGCAGCTGGCGCCGGAGCTGCGGCAGATCGTCGAGCCGTGCCTGGCGAAGAACCCGTCCGACCGGCCGTCACCCGCTTGGGTGCTGGAGCGGCTCGGCCCGGTCCCGCCGACGACCAGCCCGTGGCCGCCGGTGGTGTCGCACCTCATCGAGGCGCAGCAGGCCGAGGTCCGGAGGCTGCTGAACCCGCCGCCGCCGAAGCGATCCCGCCGCGGCCTGTACGCGGGACTGGCCGCGGCCGCCGTGGTGCTGCTGGCCGGTGGCACCGTCGCGGCGGTCTCGCTGTCCGGGGACGACCCGCCGCCGGCCGCCATCGCGCCGAGTTCGTCACCGCAACCGGACGAACCGGTCGCCACCCCGGTCAACCAGGATCCGCTCGGCCCGGACAACCTGCGCCGGGTCGATCTGTGCAAGGTGCTCGCGGGCCGGGACGTGCCAGGGTTCGGCAAGCTGAGCACGGAGATCGACATCCAGTTCGACTCGTGCACGTACTCCTCGCCCGCGGGCAAGTGGCTGGAGCTGGCGATCGGCGGCGACCTGGTCGAAGGCGAAGCCGGCGGCGAGCTGGAAGGCCTTCCGCTGCGTATCAAGGGCTCCGACGACGCGTGCGCGGTCGCCGTCCCGGTCAGCGGCCTGCCGAACACCAAACTCAGTGTCGACGTCAATTCGATGTCCACAAAGGATGAAGCGTGTTCGGTGGTGAAGGCCGCGCTCGCCGACGCGGTCAAGCGGATCCGCGCCGGAGGCCAGGAACGCGAGCTCCCGGCGGGCACACTGGCTCCGCTGGACCCGTGCGCGCTGCTCGGCCCCGCGACCACGGACCGGCTGATCGGCCCGGTCGTCGAGACGATCCGCGAACACCTGCACCAATGCCGGTACGACGCGGCGGGCAACGTCAGCCTGAGCTTCGTGCGCGCGTACCCGCCCGCGCAGTCGAAGGACTCGTACTACACGGCGACCGCCACCCTGGATCTCGGCGGTGCCAAGGTGTACCTGGCCAAGGTGGACGACGGCATCGCGCGCTCCACCTGCTCGCTGACCTGGCAGCATCGGTCCGTCAGCGAGCGTGACGGGGAGAACGTCGAGCTGACGGTCGGGACCAGCGGGACCAAGATGACCGCCGACGAAGCCTGCGAAAAGGCGAAGGGCTTCGCCGGGGCGCTGCTGCCGAAACTTCCGAAACCCTAGGGCTGATCAGTGAAACCGTTGAACCCCGGCGAACCCCGGCAGATCGGCCCGTACCGGATCATCGCCGAACTCGGTGAAGGCGGGATGGGCCGCGTCGTGCTCGGCCTCGCCCCGGACGGCAGGCTCGTCGCCGTCAAACAGCTGCACGCCCAGTTCGCGCACGATCCACGTTTCCGTGAACGGTTCCGGCGCGAGGTCGCCACGTCGCGGCTGGTCTCCGGCGCCTACACCGCCGCCGTCATGGACGCCGACGCGGAAGCGGAAACCCCGTGGCTCGCCTCGGTCTTCGTCACCGGGCCGTCCTTGAAGGAGGCGGTGGACGGTGCCGGGCCGCTGCCCGTCGAGTCGGTGCGGCTGCTGGCGTCCGGGCTCGCCGCGGCGCTGACCGAGATCCACCGTGCCGGGCTGATCCACCGGGATCTCAAGCCCAGCAACATCATCCTGACGAGTGACGGACCCAGGGTGATCGACTTCGGCATCGCGCGAGTGGCGGAGGACGCGCAGGATCTCACCGGAACCGGCGCGATCATCGGGTCGCCCGCGTTCATGTCGCCGGAACAGGCGGGCAGCGGGCGGATCACCGGCGCGAGCGACGTGTTCTCCCTCGGCGCGATCCTGGTCATGGCCGCGACCGGACGCGGCCCCTTCACCGGACCGACCGCGCCGCAGACTCTGTATAACGTCGTGCACGCCGCGGCGGATTTCAGCGACGTCCCGGACGAGATCCGGCGGATCGCCGAGCCCTGTCTGGCCAAGGACCCGGCACGGCGGCCGACTCCGGAACAGATCCTGGACTTCCTCGGCCCCGTGCCGCCGGGCGCGGCGCCCTGGCCGCCCGCCGTGCACGCCCGGATCCGGCAGCAGGACGCGGAAGTTCGCTCGGTACTGGCCTTGCCGTTGCCGATCTGGCGCCCGCCGCCCAAGAAGATGGCGCCGCGGACGAAGAAGATCCTGTTCGGCTCGCTCGCCGCGGTCGTCCTGCTCGTCGTTTCGGGGATGGTCGCGCTCGGCCTCACCATCGCCGAGCACGCCAAACCGGAGAACCCTGGGACGACCTCGCTGTCGGCGACCGACGCGCTGGGCGCGGAACGCCTGCGCCTGGTGGATCCGTGCAAGGTGCTCGCGGGCCGGTTCGTGCAGGAGTTCGGCACCCTGAAACCGGATACCGACCTGACCTACCCGGCCCGCTGCAAGTACACCGGGCTCAAGGGCGTCACCTTCGAACTCCGGCTCGGCGAAGGGGTGAGCACCAGCAGTCTCGAACGGACGGACCGCACGGCCGAAGGAGTTCCGTTGCTGCGCAGCACGATCAGCGGCGGATGCGACTCGGTCGCCCAGTTGCCCACGGACCGGCGGCTCGGGGTCGTCGTCTCCCACCCGGGCCGGGAAGGTGATCCCTGCAAGGCCGCCGACGACATGCTGACCGCCGCGCTCACCCGGCTGCGCACGCACGAGGTCGACCGCGCGGGTGATCCGGCGAGTCTTCTCCCGCTCGATCCGTGCACGATCGCCGATCCGGCGGTGCTCGGCAAGACCATGCCCAACGCGCGGCCTGCCCCGCGGACGCTGCGGATCTGCGAGTGGGTGGGCGGCGGGGACACCCTGACCGTCGAGTTGCAGCGAGGTTCCTACGCGCCGGAGGGTTCGCCGGTCGACCTCGGCAGCGGTGTCACCGGCGACATGCGGGAGTTCGGGGACTCGAACTGCGCCGTCACCTGGCAGCATCGCCCGCTGCCGGACCGCGAAGCCGAACACGTCGCCGTCCGGCTGCTGGCGCGCGAGGGAAGCGGAAGTCCGTGCGACCGGGCGAAGGAGATCGCGGGCTCGGTCGCTTCCAGGCTGCCGAAACCCTGAGCTTTCGCGGAGAGGGAACCCCTGTGACGGCCCGGAAACGGGGTCCGCTAAGCTATCGTCAGTACGAACGAAACACCACGCGCGTTTAGCTCAGCGGGAGAGCGCTTCCCTGACACGGAAGAGGTCACTGGTTCAATCCCAGTATCGCGCACCAGGTTCGCTTCCCCGGTGAACCGGAGTTCGTACAGCGGGCGATTAGCTCAGGGGGAGAGCGCTTCGTTCACACCGAAGAGGTCACTGGTTCGATCCCAGTATCGCCCACCGCAGTGAAGGCCCCACCCGGCGAGGGTGGGGCCTTTCTGCGTCTCGTGAGCCATAGCGGCTGCGCGTGAAGGCCCACTTCCCTCGGCTCGGCCGAGGAAAGGGGGCCTTCACACGCGATGGGCCTTGGGTGCCGGGCAGCAGGACCCCCAAGTACATGAAGGCCCCCTTCCTTGCGCCTAGGTACAGGAAGGGGGCCTTCATGTACTTCGGGTGAGCGAGGCCGGGGGCCGTAATGCCTCGATCATCGGCGTCAGCGTGTCCATGGTCGCGGCGAGGTCGGCCTTCGGGTCGGGGGAGTGGGCGAGCCAGACGGCTGCCTCGTTCATCGCGCCGGAAAGCAGGCGTACCAATGGTTCGACGGGCCGCTTCGCCAGGACGCCCTCGGCCATCAGCTCGGTCAGCGCTTCGGCGAGGTGCCGTGCCGACGACTCCGCGTCCAGTTCGCGCCAGTCCTGCCAGCCGACCACCGAAGGGCCGTCCAGCAACATGATCTGCTGGGTCTCCGGGTCGGTCGCCGCGGCGAGGAACGCGCGGCAGCCGGCGAGCAGCCCGGCCCACGAGTCCGGCGCGGCGTCCGCGGCCCGCGCGATCTGCTCGCCGACGTCGTGCTGCACGACCCCGAGCACGTGCCGGAACAGGTCCGCCTTGCTGCTGAAGTGGTGGTAGAGCGCGCCTTTGCTCACGCCCGCGGTCTGCGCGATGGTCTCCAGCCCGACCTTGCCGTATCCGTGCTCGGCGAACAGTCGCCGGGCGGTGGCGGTCAACGCCTCCATCGTCTCTTCGCGTTGCTGCTGCTTCGTGCGGGCCATGGCCCGAATCTTGACATACCGACCGTCGGTTGGCTAACTTCGAAGAAACAAACCGACGGTCGGTATTGTTCACGAGCAAGGTGGCCACATGCGTCTGACCAGCTTCTATCCCGTCCTCATGACCGAGAAGATCGCCGAGACGCGGGACTTCTACCGCGACCACTTCGGCTTCGAGCTCACCTTCGAGGCCGACTGGTACGTCAGCCTCAAACGTGGCGAGTGGGAGCTGGCGATCCTCGCCCCCGGGCACGAGACCATTCCCGCCGGGGCGGGTAAACCCGTGCAGGGACTGTTGCTGAACTTCGAGGTCGAAGACGTCGACGCCGAGCACCGGCGGCTGGTCGTGGAAGCGGGGCTGCCCGAGGCGCTTTCCCTGCGCAGCGAGGCGTTCGGGCAGCGGCACTTCATCGTCGCCGACCCCAACGGCGTCCTCGTCGACGTGATCCAGGAGATCCCGCCGACCGGCGAGTTCGCCGAGCGGTTCACCGACGAGGCCCGCCCGCGCTGACGAGCACGGCCACCACGAACAGTCCACAAGCGACGGCCGCCGACACCTGCAGTCCGGTGGTGCAGGCGGCCTTCGCGGCAGCCAGCAATTCGCCGGCTGATTGCGAGGAGAGACCCGACGCGGCTGTCTCCGCCTGGGCCGGCCCTGACAGGGCGAGCACCCGCGCCGGTTCCGGCACGCCGGATGGGACGGCCAAGTGTCCCGCGTACACCGCGGCGGCCAGGGAACCGAACACCGTCGTCCCGAACCCGGCGCCCAGTTCGTAACCCGTTTTCTCCACCGCCGCGGCGCCGCCCGCCTGGTCCGCCGAGGTCGCCGAAAGGAGGGTGTCGGTGCTCGACGTGAGCGCGAGCGCCATCCCCAGACCCAGTCCGGTCAGCCCGGCGCCCAGCAGCACCGGCGACGTCAGCGCGACCGGACCCGCCGCCGGGACCAGCAGCGACACCGCCGTCACGGCGAACCCGGCCGTGCGGACCCTGGCGTTGCCGAAGCGTCCCAGCAGTGACGGGGTCACGACACTGCCGACCGCCGAAGCGCCCAGCACCAGGAGCAGCCGTCCCGCCGCCGCGGTGGGCGAAAGCCCGAGCACCACCTGCAGGTACTGGGCGAACAGCAGGCCCAGCCCGACGAGCGTGCTCATCACCAGCAGCACCCCGCCCACCGCGGCCCGCACGCCCGGCCGCCGGAACAGGGTGAGATCCAGCAGCGGCGGATCGGTCCGGCGCTGGCGGCGGAGGAACAGTCCGATGAGGACACATCCGGTCGCGCCGGAGGCGACGGCCGTGGTCCACGCGCCCGGATGCCCGACGGCGAAAGCGATCCCGAGGACACCGCCCGCGGCGAGGGCGGCGCTGGGCGCGTCCCACGGCCGCCGGCCCGGCTGGCCGCGAGGGAGCCACCGCAGCGCCAGCACCACCGCCGCCAGGATCACCGGCGGATTCAGCAGGAACGTCGCCCGCCAGCCCCACGCCTCGACGAGCACTCCGCCGAGGATCGGCCCGAAGACCGATCCGGTGCCCGCGATCCCGCTGCACACCGCGATCGCCGTGCGGCGACGCGGCTGCTCCGGGAACAGTTCGCGGAGCAGCGACATCGTCACCGGCATGATCATCGCGCCGCCACCGCCGAGCAACGCGCGGAACGCCAGCAGTGCCGGGACGTTCGGCGCGAACGCGCAGCCGAGCGACGCGATCCCGAACACGACGTACCCGGTGACCAGTACGCGCCGCCGTCCGTACCGGTCGCCGAGGGTACCGAACGGCAGCAGCAGCGGCGCGGCGGTCAGCGGGTAGATCGCCACGATCCACACCTGAGCCGACGCGCCGGGCCGCAGCTGCCGGACGAGGTCGGGCAACGCGACGTGCAGCACGGTCGCGTCGACCGCCACGAGGAAGAGCCCGGCGCCGAGTACCGCCAGCAGCGGCCAGGCGCGGTCGACCGCTCGCTCGGCCCGGGCCGTGGTCACAGGAGTCCCGTCAGATGCCTCGCCACGACATCGACGTGGGGCGGGTCGACGACCGACAGGTGATGCGCCTCGACCCGCACGATTTCCAGCCCTGGGCACAGCTCCGCCCAGCCCGCCGCGAGATCCGTGCGCGAGTACCGGGGTTCCATCGCCAGCCCGGCCGCGTACTGCTCGGTCGCCCGGTAGAGCACGACCCGCCCGTCGTATCGGCGGGGCGTACCGCGTTCGGCCGCCAGCGTGTCCAAAAAGGACTGGCGCTGGTGCCGGAGCACGCCGGGGCTGAGCAAGCCCGCTTCGGCGACCCGCCGCATGGTCAGCTCGATCTGCTCCTCTTCGGGCAACGGAGCCAGCTCTTCGTGACCGAGCCGCACTTCGCGCCCGTAGGTGCCCTCGACGTAGCCGGTGAACCGCAGGAACCGCCTGGCGGACGACGCCCTCGGGTCGAGGTCCGCCTCCGGGAGCGGGAGCATGGTGTCGATCAGCGCGACGAACTCGACCTCTTCGCCTTCTTCGGCGAGCCGCGCCGCGACGCCGTAGGCCAGCGCCCCGCCGAACGACCAGCCCGCCAGCCGGTACGGCCGGTCGCGACGCTGTTCCCGTACCAGCGGCAGCAACTGCTCGACACGGTCTTCGATGCTGACCCCGGGAACGCGTTCGAACCCGACGCACGGCACCGAGGTCGGCAGCCGGTCCAGCAGCGGCCGGTACACGGTGCAGGTGCTGCCGCCAGGGTGGAACAGCAGCAGCGGTGCGACCCCCGCCTCGCCCGGAGCGAGGACGTGTACCGGTCCCAGCGCCTCGCGCGTGTCGAGGACGGCGCGGGCGACGTCGGCGATGGCCGCGAGCGAGTCGTGCCGTCGGAGTTCGGCGGCGGTGACCGGCGTGTCGAGCTCGGTGCTGAGCCCCTGTGCGAGCAGTTCGGCCAGCCGGTCGGGTGAATCCGTCTCGGTCAGCCGAACGTGCGTGCCGGTCGCTTCGGTCCCCGTGTGCTCCTGCCACAGACGCAGGACGAGGCGGTCCGCCGCGTCCCAGGCGCGGCCTCGGGACGGCAACGGTTCCTCGTTCTCGCGGGGCGCGAGATCGCGGCTGAGATCGGCGAGGGTGGCGCCGCGGAGGACGCTGACGGCGTCGGGTTCCGTACCGAACTCCCGGCGGACGGCTTCCTTGATCCGGTTCGCCATCAGGGAATCCAGCCCGAGTTCCACCAGCGGGACGTCGGCGTCGAGTCGATCGGGACGCAGCCCCATGACGGCGGCGACGATCTCGGTCAGCCGGTCGCCTCCGGCGGTCCGCACCGGTTCGGGTTCCGGCGCGCGTGCCGCGAACGACGGCGGTTCTTCGGCGGTGGTGTACCAGTGGCGTTCGTGCCGCCACGGCATCGGCGGGACGTCGACCAGCCGGGCACCGTCGTCCGGATCGGCGGTCGTGATCCGGGTGCCCGCGCAGTACAACTCGGCCGCGGCGGCACCCAGCGTGCGGACCTCATCCTGGCCCCGGCGCAGCGTTCCCGTGACGACGGCGTCGTGGACGCCCTCGGCTTCGAGGGTCCTCGTCACCGAGCCCCGCAGGATCGGATGCGGCGACACCTCCAGGAAGGCCCGGTGCCCGTCCGCGGCGGCGGCCGCCACGGCCTGCCGGAACCGCACCGGACGGCGCAGGTGTGCGGCCCAGTACCCGGCGTCGAAGTCCGGCAGTTCCCGTGGATCGGCCAGAACCGTGTCGTACCAGGGCACCGTCGGACGGCGGTCGCCCAGTTCGACGAGCGCCTCCCGGAGCGCGGGCAGCACCGGATCGACGCGGGCGGAGTGCCCGGCGACCTCGACCGGCAGCCGCCGCGCGGTCAGCCCGGCGGCTTCGAGTTCCGCGACGAGCAGGTCGAGCACGGTCGCGTCCCCGGCCACGGTCAGCTGCCCCGGCGCGGATTCGACGGCGAGTTCGATGTCGGGATACAGCTCCAGTTCCTCCGGCGCCAGTTCGACCGCCGCCATCGCGCCGCCCGGACCGAGGGTGCCAAGGAGCCGGGCACGGGTCGCGACCAGATGGACGGCTTCGTCGGGAGTGAGCACGCCGCTCACCACGGCGGCGGCCGCGGAGCCGAGCGAGTGCCCGACGACGGCCGAGGGCTGGACCCCGAGCGCTTCCCACTGTGCGGCCAGCGCGACCTGTGTCCCGAAGATGGCCGTCTGGGTTTCGGGCAGGGACAGGGGATCCACGCTGGTGAGCAGCGCGCGCAGCGATCGGCCGGTGTGCTCGGTGAACAGGTCGTGCAGCTTGTCGACCTGCGCGGCGAACGCGGGTTCCGCGCGCAGCAGCCCTTGCCCCATCCCCGGCCACTGCGAGCCGTGACCGGAGAACACGAAGACCGGACCGCCGGAACTCCCGGCGGTGCCGGTGACCGCGCCCGCGGGCAGCGGATCGGTGCCGGAGCCGACGGCGCGCAGCAGTGCCGCCAGCTCGGCGGTGTCGCCTGCCACGACGGCGGCACGGTGCGGTCCGCCGTTGTCGCGCCGGGACAACGTATGGGTGATGTCGGCGAGGGAAAGCGACGTGGAGTCCAGCCAGTTCGCCAGCTGTGTCGCCCGTTCGGTGAGGCGATCGCGGGTGCGGGCGGACAGCAGCCCGATCCGGACGTCCGCCCGCTCCGGCGCCGGCTCCAGCGGCGGCGCCTGTTCGACGACGACGTGCGCGTTGGTCCCGCCGAACCCGAACGCCGACACTCCCGCCGTGGCACGGCCGGACCGGCGCGGCCACGGCGTCGGTTCGGTCACCACCTTCAGGCGCAGGTCGTCGAACGGGATATGCGGATTGGGGGCGGAGAAGTGCAGCTGTGGCGGCAATTCGTCCTTGGTCATCGCGAGGACGACCTTGATCAGCCCGGCGATCCCGGCGGCCGCCTCCGCGTGCGCGATGTTCGTCTTCACCGAGCCGATCAGCAGCGGGGCGTCGGCAGGGCGGTCCTTGCCGAGCACGGCGCCGAGCGAGCGGGCCTCGATCGGGTCGCCGAGCAACGTGCCGGTGCCATGTGCCTCGACGTAGTCCACAGTGGACGGAACGAGCCGGGCGCCGTGGTACGCCGTGCGCAGCATGTCCTGCTGGGCGACGGGGTTCGGTGCCGCCATACCCTGTGACCGGCCGTCGGAGTTGACCGCGGTGGAGCGGATCACCGCCAGCACCCGGTCGCCGTCGTACTCGGCGTCCGTCAGCCGTTTGAGCACGACGACGCCGCAGCCCTCGGCACGCGCGATGCCGTCGGCCTCCGCGGCGAACGTCTTGCATCGCCCGTCGGCGGCGAGCAGGCCGGCGGCGGCGAACGCGGCGGTCGGACCGGGCAGCAGCATGAGGTTCACCCCGCCCGCCAAGGCCAGATCCGCCTCGCCGTCGCGCAGCGCGCGCACCGCGTGGTGCACCGCGACCAGTGACGACGAGCAGGCGGTGTCCACCGCCATGCTCGGCCCGCGCAGGTCGTAGACATACGAGAGCCGGTTGGCCGCGATGCTTCCGGCGGCGCCGGTCGCGGTCCACAGATCCACGCCACCGCCCGTCATCGTGAGATGCCCGTAGTCGTGGGTCGAGATCCCGGTGAACACGCCGGTCCGGCTGCCGCGCAGGGAAGCCGGGGCGATCCCGGCGTGTTCGAGCGCGGCCCAGGCGACCTCCAGCAGCATCCGCTGTTGTGGGTCCATTGTGGACGCTTCGCGCGGCGTGATGCCGAAGTGGTCCGCGTCGAAACCGGCCACGTCGTCGAGGAAGCCGCCGACGATCGGGGCCGCGTCGGCGTTCCATCGGCCCGGTGGCGCGGTCCGGACGGCGTCCCGTCCGCTGCGCAGCAGATCCCAGAACTCGTCGAGGCCGTCCGCGCCCGGCCAGCGGCAGCCGAGGCCGACGACGGCGATCGGATCGGTTTGTAATTTCCAGTCGGTGCCCGTCTGCTCCGGTTCGGGTTCCGTGTCGCCGGTGAGCGAGCGGGCAAGGTGATCGATGGTCGGGCTTTCCCACAGCAGGGTGGCCGGGAGCGGGGTGCCGAGCAGATCTTCGAGATCGGCGGCGATACCGACGGCCTGGCGGGAGGACAGGCCGTAGTCGCTGAGCGGGCGGTCGGCTTCGAGCCGGGCCGCGTCGACGCCGGTGTGCCCGGCGACGGTGTCGAGCAGCCAGCGGCGCAGTGCCGGGGCGTCGAACGTCGGGTTTCTCATCGCACCAAGGCCTTTCCGTAATCGCCGGCGAGGTAGCGGTCGCGGCAGGCGCTCCGCGCGATCTTGCCGCTGGAGGTCCGCGGGACCAGGCCCGCCGGGACGAGTACGACGTCACGCAGGGCAAGGCCGTGCGCGTCGGAAACCAGCCGCCGGATCGACGCTTCGAGCGCCCGTTCGTCCTCCGTCGTCAGCGCGGTGTGACCGCGGTGCTCGGCGACGACGACCGCGGATTCGGTGTCGGTGCCTTCGATGGCGAACGCGGCGACACTGCCGGGGCGGATGTCGCGGTCGGCCGAGGCGGCGGTCGCTTCGACGTCCTGCGGGTAGTGGTTGCGGCCGTCGACGATGAGCAGATCCTTGATCCGCCCCGCGATGTAGATCTCACCGTCGTGCCGGACGCCGAGGTCACCGGTGCGCAGCCACGGGCCCGCCGGCAGTTCGCCGTGGTCACCGGTCAGCCGGGCACCGAAGGTTTCGGTGCTCTCCAAGGGTTTCTGCCAGTAGCCGGTACCGACGTTGGGTCCGTGGACCCAGATCTCGCCGACCGCCCCGTCTTCGAGCGCGACGCCGGACTCCGGGTCGACCAGCGCGACGTGCTGGCCCACCGGGACACCGCAGGCGACGAGGCGGAGGCCGGTGTCCGCCTGCCGTGCCGTTCCCGCACCCAGCGCGACGCGGTCGAACGTGGTGACACGCGGAGGGACACCGGGGCCGGTGGTGACGAAGACGGTCGCCTCGGCCAGCCCGTACGCGGGCCGCGTCTTGTCCGGGGTGTACCCGGATCCGGCGAAGGTGTCATGGAACCGGTCGAGCACTCCGGGATTGATCGGCTCGGCACCGTTGACGATCGCGGCGACGCGGTCGAGGCGGAGCTTGGCGCGATCCTCCTCGCGCACCCGGCTCGCGGCGTAGTGGAACGCGAAGTTCGGGGCGGCGCTCCAGCTCGCGTTGTGGTCGCCGAGCAGTTCCAGCCAGCGCACCGGACGCTCGATGAAGGCCAGCGGGTCCATCAGCACCGACCGCATGCCCATGGCCAGCGGCGTGATCAGGCCGAGGACGAGACCCATGTCGTGGAACAGCGGCAGCCACGACACCGTGGTCCCCGCCGGGTCGATCCCGAGCCCGCGCACCGCCTGGCCGACGTTGGCGAGCACGTTCGCGTGGGTCAGCACCACTCCCGCCGGGCTGCGGGTCGAACCGGACGTGTACTGCAGGTACGCCACGTCGTCAGGTGAGGGCGCAGGGGCGGGCCAGGCGCGGCCGGGTCCGGTGGGCTTGTCGGCCGCGACGACGGCGACGTCTTCACCGCCGGGGAGGCCCACCAGGAACTCGCGAACCGCGTCCACCGACGCGGACGTGGTGACCACCGCGGTGGGGGAGCAGTCGGTCAGCACCGCGGCGAGCCGTCCGGCGTGCCCTGGCAGGCCGGGATCGAACAGCGGCACGGCTATCGCGCCCGCGGTGATCGCGCCGAGGAAGGCGACGACGTAATCGGCGCTCTGCGGGCACAGCACCGCCACCCGGTCACCGGACTGAACGGGCAGCGCCGCAGCGACGGCGTCGACGCGCTCTTGGAGTTGCTTCCAGCTCAGCGTCTTCCGGCGTCCGGCGCGATCGGTCGAGAAGTCGGCGAAGGTCAGCGCGGGCCGGTCGCCGTCGGTGTCCGCCCAGTGCCGGAGGCAGGCGGGGAGGGTGTTTTCGGGGGCCAGGGACATGGCGTCTCCTCGGGGGATTTCCGGTGGTGCGGGGATTCAGCGGCCGAGCGGCCCTGCGGCGTGCCGCCAGGCGGCGACGGCGAGGGCGTCGAGATCGAGGCCGGTCGTTCCGGCGTCACGAAGCACGACCAGTACGTCGTCGGCGGCGATGGCGACGGTGCGCAGACGCAGCCCCGGCAGCTCGGGGGGCTGGCCGGGTAACGTCAGGAGTTGGTGGTACGAAAGGGTTTTCGCCCCCGGAACGGCGGGAGCGGGGTGGACGGTGACGGTCGACACCGCGGTGACGGCCGCGTCGTCGACCGTCACCTTCGAGCACCGTCCGGCCTGCGCGGCCCAAGCCGCCAGATCGGGCGGGTTCGTCGTACGCGCGACGAGTTCGGAGACCTGGCCGCCGGGCACGGTGGACTGGAAACCCTGCCCGGTGGCACCGGCGCCGGCCAGTCTGCCGTGGACGACGTCCTCGCATCCGCCGACGTCGACCCTTCCGCTCCGCCCGCGGTCCGACGTGGACAGTGCCGACGCCACGTCGAACCCGTCGCGCGCGGACGCGTTCGGGACGGTTTCCGGAGGAAGCAGGGCGGCGGGCGGAACAGTGGGCGAAAGCGGTGCCTGCGCCACCTGAATCGATTCTCCTGGCGCGCCGGAAAAGGTCACCAACGCCGCGGCGGACAAGATGAGCGCGCGAATTCGGGCAGCCATGAATAGCCCTTTCGGAAGGGTCCTGATGGGGTCTGGTCCCTTCGGTGGGACGCGGGGGCGCCGGGTCGCGTGAGGGGACGCCGAACCCGGGCGGCACGTCGAAGGCTACGACGGGAAATCGAATACCGGAAGGTGTCAAGAGAACGTAAATGTCCTTCGTGTACAGGGTGTGACCTGCGTATTCCGGGATTCCCGCTGGTATGCGAGCCGATCTGGTACTCCCGTGCCACAGTTCTTCACTGTCCGTGATCGACGGGTCACCCTGATGGGGGAGGTGAGGGCTTTTCTTGTTTCCCTGGCATTCATATTGTCCTCCCGGATTGTGGGCAGGACAATTGCCTGGACGGGGTCCGTCCGCTTAACGTGTCGCCACCTCTGATTTTCTTTCTCGGGTAATCGCCGTCACATTTTCGAATTCGATCGAACGACCGGGACAAAGGATTACGTATGCGCACTACTTCGAGGCGGCTGCGGGCCGTCGTGTCGCTGGCGGTCGCGGCGTGCTTGCTGCCGAGCGTCGCCGCGGCACCGGCGCGGGCCGAGAGCGGTGTCCCGGACGCCCGTGCCGACGACGGCTCGCACGTCGTCGCCCAGACCACTGTGGACGGTGACCCGCGGGTGCTGGATCTCACCGTGCGCTCGGTCGGCGTCGGGAGTTACGCGATGGTCCGGCTGATCCTGCCGTCGCGGTGGGAGGCCGAACCGGAGCGGAAGTGGCCGGCGGTGTATCTGCTCGCCGGTGAGACGCGCCTCCAGGACTACCGCGGCTGGACCGCCAATACCGACATCCGGAAACTCGCCGACGACGCGGGCGTCCTCGTGGTGATGCCGGGTTCCGGCTCCGCCGGGTTCTTTTCCGACTGGTGGAATTACGGCAAGGACGTCGTGCTCAACCAATGGGAGACGTTCACCGCGGTCGAGATCCCGCAGTTGATCGACCGCGGCTATCGCGGGGACGGGCGGCGGGTGGCGGCGGGGCTCTCGCTCGGCGGGTACGGCGCGGTGGAACTCGCCGCCCGGCGGCCGGGAGTGTTCCGCTTCGCCGGGTCGTTCAGCGGCAATCTCAACCCCACCGGTCCGTACGGCGAGCTGCTGACCAGCGCGATCGTCGCCTCGGCCCGGCAGGATCCCGAAGCGCTCTGGGGTGACCGGCGGCGCGAGTCGTCCCGCTGGGACGCGCACGATCCGCTGGTGAACGCCGACCGCCTCCGCGGCACCGAGCTGTATCTGTCGACGGGCAACGGCCTGCCGGGGCCGTTCGACGGGAAGCTCCCGATCGACGTGCTGCCCGGCGCGATGCTGCTCGAATTCCTGTGCTCCGGACAGACCACCGCGATGGCGGACCGGCTGAACCGGCTCGGCGTCCCGGTCATGACGGACTTCTACGGGCCGGGCACACACCATTGGGCGTACTGGCAGGACCAGTTGCACAAGACCTGGCCGAGGATGCTGCGGGCGCTTTCCGCGCCGGTGAAGGCGGGGGAGGCGTCGTGACCCGTCCGTCCTTTGTGGTCACCGGGGCGTCGAGCGGGATCGGCCGGGCGTGCGTGGCCGAACTCGTCCGGCGGGGCGCCCACGTCTGGGCCACTGTGCGCACCGCGGCGGACGAAACGGAACTCGTCCGCGCTCACGGCGAGGCCGTCACCGTACTGCGGATGGATCTCCGCGATCCGGCGTCGATCGCGGCGTGCGGTGAAAAGGTCGCGGCGGAGGGTCCGCTCCGCGGACTGGTGAACAACGCCGGAATGGCCCGGCCGGGACCGCTGGAACACGTCCCGATCGAAGAGTTCCGGCAACAGCTGGAGGTCAACGTCACCGGTCAGCTGGCCGTCACGCAGGCGATGCTGCCCGCGCTGCGCGCCGCGCCCGCCGCCAGGGTGGTGACGGTCGGATCGATGGGCGGGCGGATCGCCGGGCCGATGGTCGGGCCGTATCACACGTCGAAGTTCGCCTTGGTCGGCTTGACCGACAGCCTGCGCGCCGAAC
Source organism: Amycolatopsis sp. NPDC057786 (assembly GCF_042797905.1). Classification (NCBI taxonomy): domain Bacteria; kingdom Bacillati; phylum Actinomycetota; class Actinomycetes; order Pseudonocardiales; family Pseudonocardiaceae; genus Amycolatopsis; species Amycolatopsis sp. NPDC057786. Next base: position 2,142 of record NZ_JBHVKW010000100.1, on the reverse strand, counting down.
TGGCGCCGTCCGGGATCGGCGTCGTCCTCGTCGAGCCCGGTGCCGTCGCCACGTCGATCTGGTCGCGCGCCCGCGCCGCCGCCGAAGAGGTGCGCGCCGCCCTGCCGGAAGCCGCGCGGGAAAGGTATGCGGCACAACTGGACGAGGCCGAACGCAGTGCGGAGCGGTCCGCGCGGAACGGCGTGCCGCCCGAGCGGGCGGCGCGGGTCGTCGTCCACGCGCTGACCGCCCGGCGGATCGCGCCGCGGTACCTGGTCGGCAGGGACGCGCATATCGCGGCGGCACTGGCGAGGCTGCCGTTCCGCCTCCGCTACCGGTTGACGGCGGCGAAGCGATGACCCGGCTCGTCGTGATCGTCGCTCCGGGTTCCCGTGGCGACGTTCAGCCGTGCATCGCCTTGGGGTGTGGCCTCGACGGCGACCGGGTGCGGGTGCTGGCGGCCGAGCGGTTCCGCACCCTGGTGACGGGGCACGGCCTGGACTTCGCGCCGCTCTCCGCCGACCCGAGCGAGATCCTCGGTTCGGACGGTGGACGCGAATGGACCGAGGGACGTACGCCCGCGAGCTTCCTGCGCGGGCTGCGTGGTGCCCTCGCTCCGGTGATGGAGCGTCTGCTGGCCGATGTCCAGCAAGGAGCGGCGGGGGCGGATCTCGTCCTCGCCCCGACGCTCGGATTCCTCGGCGCGCATCTGGGTGCCTCGTTCGGCGTCCCCGACGTCGAACTGCACTATCAGCCCAGCGTGCCGACGAGCGCGTTCGCGCATCCGCTGGTGCCGTGGGCCGGCAAGACCGGGCCGTGCGGCAGGCGGCTGAGCTTCCGCGCTGTCGACGCCGTCGCGTGGCAGGTGCTGAGGCCGGAGGTGGACCGGTGGCGCGAGCGGTCGCTGGGCTTGCCCGCGGCCGGCCTCCGCGGGCCCCGGCGAGCGGAAACCCCGGTGCTGTGCGGTTTTTCCGACGCGGTCGTGCCGCGGCCGAAGGATTGGCCGTCGAGGGTGCACGTCACCGGGTACTGGTTTCTCGAGGCGCCCGCCGCGTGGCGGCCGGACCCGCGACTGCGGGACTTCCTCGCTGCCGGGCCCCCTCCGGTGTACATCGGTTTCGGCAGCATGCGACCTTCGGAGGCGGAGCGGATTTTCGCCGCGGTCCGCACGGCTTTGCGCCGGGCGGGGTTACGCGGCCTGCTCGGTACCGACGCCGCGTCCGACGACGATGACCTGCTGACGGTCGGGGACGTCCCGCACTCGTGGCTCTTTCCGCGCACCGCGGCGGTGGTGCACCACGGTGGAGCGGGCACGACCGCGGCCGCGTTGCGCGCGGGCGTCCCGGCGCTGGTCTGCCCGGTCTTCTCCGACCAGCCCTACTGGGGAGACCGGGTGTTCCGGCTCGGTGCCGGGCCGCGCCCGCTGCCGCTCCGGGAGCTCACCGCGGATTCGCTGACCGCGCGGCTGCTGGAACTGTCCGGCAACCTGCTGTTCCGCCGCGGCGCCCAGTTCGTCGCCGCGCGGCTGCGGGAGGAGGACGGGGTGGCGCGGGCACGGGACGTCCTGCGGGAGCTGGGCTAGCGTTGCTCCGCGAGGTGGGTGACGAGGCGGCTGAAGCAGGACTGCCAGCCTTCGACGTGGCCGTCGCGTTCCGCCACGGTCTCGAAGATCGCCTGATGGAAGGACATTTCGGTCTTTCCATCGAGGTCGGAGAGCACGACCGTGACGAGGGTGTCGTGCCCGCGGGAGCCTTCCGGTTCCTCCCAGGCGAAGCTGAAGACGAGCCGCTCCGGCGGCACGATCTCGTGATAGACGCCCGACGCCCAGTGCTCCGTCTCGCCGTCGCTCATGCACGTGCGCCACTTGCCACCCTCGGTGAGGTTGACGGTGCAGGACTTGGTGGTGAACCCGACCGGGCCCCACCACTGGGCGAGATGGTCCGGATCGGTCCACACGCGGAAAACGAGCTCGCGGGGAGCGTCGAGGACGCGGGTGATCGTCAGGTCGGTCATCGCAGTCTCTTCCCACAGGGGCAATCAACCAAGGGGTTAATCAACGTACTGGTTGAACTCTAGTGGTTGTGTCAAGCGGTGAGGCGCGACTCGCGTGATCGGGGGCGTAACTCGCGTGATTGGAGGCGTAACACGGCCGGTGTCGTGTGT
>NZ_JBHVKW010000099.1:0-31878 GCF_042797905.1 Amycolatopsis sp. NPDC057786 | reverse complement strand
CCCCCTTCACTGCGCTAGACGCAGTGAAGGGGGCCTTCACGTACTCAGAGCCTCAGGCGGCCGGCAGCGTCGTCTTTTCGCGCCGCTTCTCCAGCAGTGAGTTCATCGCCCGCGTTCCCGGACCGGCGGCGGCCCACAGCACGCCAACCCCGGCCAGGCAGACCGCGGCCGTCCAGTAGGCCACCGGCGGCGCCGACTCCGTCTGCGCGTCGCCGAGGATCCACGGCCGGAACTGCGACTGCACCCACAGCATCCCGTAGCCGAACGCGGTCACCAGCAGCGCGCCCGCGCCCGCCGTCAGCAGCGGATGGCCCCGGCCGATGCGGAACGCCAGGTCGACGGCGAGGCCGACGGCGAGCAGGTAGAACGGCACGACCGAGACCGGGAAGCCCATCCCCAGCAGCAGCGGCCACATCACCAGCCGGTAGGCGAGGTAGGCGGCGGCGACCGTCGTCCCGGCCCAGCGGAAACCGGTGGTGTGCCGCGCCAGCGCGAAGATCAGCGCCATCACGCCGATCCCCCACAGCGGGTAGACCCAGTCGTCGATCGGCATCGTGAAGTACTCGACGGCCACCCGGTCGACCGGATGCCCGATCTGGTTGGCGGCGAAGTTCAGCAGCTCGGGCTCGGCCTGGGGCGCGCCGCGCTCCCAGGCGCGCAGGCCGAGGATGCCGTACTCCTGCTGACCGTTCGGGAAGAACGTGTTCTCCAGGAAGAACGTCCACAGTCCGATCAGGACGCCGGTGCGCAGGCGGCCGGGCTTCGCGTACTTCAGCCAGCCCATGATGACGCCGGCCTGCATGATGCCCGTTCCGATGTAGAGCATCATGTGCGACGGGCTCCACGCGGTCAGGTCGAGACCGTTGACGCGGTGGTTGATGACGTCTAGCGGCGCCGCGATGAGGAACACCACGAGCCCGATCTGCATCAGCCGCAGGGAGCGCCGGTCGGCGCCCATCCCGGTGTAGCTGTGGATCGCGACCAGCACCATGATGATCACCGTGCCGACGGTGTTGATCAGGTGCGGCGGGGCGAGGTCGTCGCGCAGCCACATGAAATGCCACGACATGTCCCACGACGAACCGACCAGCTTGAAGGCGAACGCCGCCAGCCACATCGAGTAGCAGAAGTTCAGCACCCAGTCCGGCGTCGCCTGTCCCGGCGCGCCGCGGTGCCAGTGGAGCTTGAAGAACAGCCTCGTCTTCGCGATCGGGCTGCGGGGGATGACACCCGGCGAAAGGTCCCCGGTCACTTCTGTCGCCTTTGTCATGCGGGCCATCTTCCCTGCTCCAGATCACGGGATGAGCATTTGGGGTCGAAAATCGGGGTTCACCCGTAGGGGTGGCTGATTTGCGGTCGGCGTGCGAAGCAGGGCAAGGTGTGCCGCCATGATGCCGAAACGACTCGTCGCGGCGGTCCTCGTCGCCGCTCTGGTGCTGGCCGGTGGGGGCATTCTCGGGAGCCTGTTCTTCTAGTCACACGAGGTGGGCACAATGGCCCGTATGACGAACCTCCTCGGCCCCCAGCCGACGCATCTCCCCGAGCACACCGCCGCGCAGGCGGCGCTGGACGCCGGGACCGATCCGGCCGCCGTCGCCGCCGAGCACCCCGACTACAGCGAGGCGTGGGCCGCCCTCGCCGAGAAGGCGCTCGAAGCCGGCGAGACCGTCGCCGCGTACGCGTACGCCCGCACCGGTTACCACCGCGGCCTCGACCAGCTTCGCCGCGCGGGCTGGAAGGGACACGGTCCGGTGCCGTGGTCGCACCGCCCGAACCAGGGTTTCCTGCGTTCCCTCGCGGTCCTCGGCAAGGCCGCCGGCAAGATCGGCGAGACCGAGGAGTACGACCGCTGCCGGACCTTCCTCAGCGACTCGGACCCCGCCGCCGCGGAAGCCACCGGCCTCAAGTAGCGCGCTATGAAAGGTCCTTTCCTTGCAAAATTTGCAAGGAAAGGACCTTTCATAGCACTTGGTGACCCCTAGAACAGCCCGCAGTTCCCCACGGGCGGCAGCCCAGCGAAGCGCCCCTCAAGCCAGGCGAAAGCCTCCGGGAAAGCCCGGATCGCCCCGCCGACGTGCGTCGGAACCAGCGAAGTCGAGAACTGCACCTTCGCGCCCTTCGCGCACCACGAACGCGCCATGGTCCGCCCCTGCGCGTAGGGAACGATGTCGTCGAGAGCGCTGTGGACGACCAGCGTCGGCGCGCCCGGCTTCCGTGCTCCGATGAGCTGCTCGCCGACTCGCGTCTTGTACGGCTCTTCGCCGAGGTACGCGGTCAGTGGCCTTCCGTCCCTCGTCAGGTCCTTCGACTGGGTGAAGGCGTGTCCGAAGATCGCGTCCCCGGTGCACTCCTGCTTGACCTTCTCGAACGCTTCGGCGCCCTTCGCGTTCAGGAGGGCGGGGATGTTCAGCTCCGGGTACGCCGCGTCCATGCTGACCAGCGTGAATCCGAGGAAACCGAAGGCGTAGTGCCCGTCGATGTTCTTGCCGACCTCGGCCAGGTCGGCCGGGACGGCGCCCGCGTACGAGCCCTTCAGCTTGAGTTCGGGCGCGTACGACGGCTGGAGTTCGGCGGCCGACGCCGAGGCCCCGCCGCCTTGCGAGTAGCCCGCGGTCGCGACCGGTCCGTTGTCCGGCAGGTTCGCTTCGGGCAGGCGCTGGGCCGCGCGGATCGAGTCGAGGACGGCGTTGCCCTCGGCGACGCGGTTGACGTACGTGTGGACGCCCGGGGTGCCGAGGCCCTCGTAGTCGGTGACGACGACGCCGTAGCCGCGAAGCAGCAGCCCGGCGATGAAGGGGCCTTCGTACTCCATGCCCGCCGCGAGGGCTTTCGACGGCGCGCACTGGTCGCCGACGCCCTGCGTCCCGGCCGCGTAGCCGATGACCGGCCGTTCGCCCGCGCCGGTCCACGCTTTCTTCGGGGTGAGGACGGTGCCGGTCACGGCGTTGGCCTTGCCGTGGGTGTCGGTGCTGCGGTACATGATCCGCCGCACGTCCGCGTCGGCCTTGATGAGTTTCACGGGATCGACGTAGAAGGTGGACGGTTCGTGCCGGATGATGTCGCCGGGAGCACCCGCGGGCAGCGGCGACGGGGGATCGTAGAAGGACGGGGCGGCCGTGGCCTGCGGTGCCCCGAAGGTCAGCAGGGCCGCGATGGTGGCCGCTGAGACGGCGGCGGAAACACCGAGCCGGGATCCTGGACGCATGCTTGCTCCTCGTTGAGCACAAACATTTTCGACAGACGTGTCGAAAAAGAGAGTCAGTGAGGTGGCGCACAATGTCAAGTCCGGCGCCGCGAGGGAGACCCCGCAAACTCCCGATCGGCGAGCAACGCGCGCGGGTGCTGAGTTCGGCCGCAGGTGTCTTCGCGGCGCACGGCGCGCAGGCCGCGACGATCGAGCAGATCGCCCGGCGCGCGGGGGTGTCCCGCCAGGCCGTCTACGAGCAGTTCGGCGATCGCACGACGTTGTTCACGCAGGTCGTCGCGGAGATCGAGGAACGGGCCTTCGAGGCGATCGGCGCGCCCGCGCTTGATCTCTCGCAGCCCGAGCTGCGGTCCTGGGCACGCGCCAACTACGCCAACATGTTCGCCTTCGTCGCCGCGAACCCCGACGCGTTCCCCGTCCTGCGCGAGGCGGAACGTATGGGCGACCCGGCCCTCACCCGCCTGCGGGAACGGCTCGCCGGCGTCTACACCGAGGCGAGCAGGCAGCGCTGGGCACGGCACGGCGTCGACTCCGGCCGCGCGGACAAGGCGCTGGTCACGCTGTTCTTCGCGATGACCGAGGCGCTCGTCCAGGCGAGCTGGGACGGTGAGCCGCCCGACGCGGACGCGCTCATCGACCTGCTCACCGAATTCACCGTCGGCGGCGTCGTCCGCCTGCGGACCGAGGCCGCCGACGTGATGGAACGACTCCGCTAGGCCGCGACGGACTCCATCGGCATTTCGGCGACCGACGCCAGATCCGGTGACGAGACGACGCGGTTGCGGCCGTTGCGTTTGGCCGCGTAGACCGAGGCGTCGGCGGAGGCCATGACCTCGTCGATCGTCCGGCCGTCGAGCGGGTACGTCGCGACGCCGACCGACGCCGTCCGCTGTTCGATGACCACGGGGTTGCCCTCGTTGTCCCGGGTCCTGATGACCATTTCGCTGATCCGCTGCCGGATGCGCTCGGCGACCGCGACGGACTCGTGCTTCGACGACGAGGTCAGGAGCACGACGAACTCCTCACCGCCGAAGCGGCCGGCGAGATCCTGCGTCCGCGTTTCGGCCTTGACCAGCGCCGCGACCCCCTTGAGCACGTCGTCGCCGGCGAGGTGGCCGTACGTGTCGTTGATGCTCTTGAAGTGGTCGAGGTCGATCATCAGGGCGCCGAACTGGCCGTTCTCACGCTCGGCGCGGGCGACCTCGCGGATGGCGCCCTGCTGCCAGGTCGTGGCGTTGAGCAGCTGGGTCTTCTGGTCCGTGGTCGCGAGCTCTTCCAGCTGCTTGATCAGCACCGAACGCTGCAGCACGTACAGCGGCAGGAAGATCAGCAGAACGAGCGCGGGCTGGTACGGAAGGGCCGCGATGACCAGGCCGCCGAGGCATACCGTGGAGAGTTCGAGGATGTTGTCGTCCCAGGTGCCGAGGCAGTTGGGGACGGAAGCCTTGCCGGGGGCGGCCAGATAGAGCCCGATCCCCGTGAGAGCGGTGTTGACGACGAAGAAGGCGAGGCCCGCGAAGCAGATCGAGGAGACCGTCACCGAAGCATCGCCCACGAGCTGCACGGCCCCCCAGCCGGCGAACGCGGACATCGTCATGGTTGTGGCGTTCGCCACAGTCCGATGGGGATTCACGTGACGAATCCCCGACCAGCTGCGGAAACCGAGGTGAAGATAGATCACCGCGACGAGAAGCGCGGAGAGCTGCGGCGGCAGGATGAACGCGCCGGGGAAGACCCAGACCGACGTCATGCTGACGTGCGGGGTGATGCTCAGACTGCGCCGCTGGTGCTCGATCCGCCGGGTCGCCTCCGCCTGCGCGATCGCCAGCGCCGCGAGCAGCAGACACGTCATGACCTGCGACGTTTCGACCGTGATGGTCATGGTGAAGATCCCGGTCAGTGCGAGCATCGCCGCGACCGTCAGCCCCGTGAAGGTGATCCAGTTAGTGGGCCGCTTCCAAAGCTCCCACGCCCCTACCGTGAGAGCCGAACGATGTCCAGCGCGTTCCTCCGATGTGATCATCTTTCCCCCTGACTGTTGCGTCATTCTCCGAAACCCCCTACTTACCGACAGCTTCCACTGACTTGCGGGCTGTCGACAAGCTCCCTAGGTGTGTACTTTTCTCTGAGAGACCGAGGGAAAGGTGCCAGCGATGGCCGGTAAGGAGCAGTGACCCAGGGCGCCAGCCGCACGGCTGCGCAGGATTGACCACGCGTGGAACACCTCAATGTTCCGCGCGTGCGTCGTCATGCTCGATCCACTTTTCCGGGGCCGCCCTGAGCGTCTTCCCCCACACCAGCGCCAGCGGAATGGTCAGCAGCAATCCGGCAAGACCGAAGAAGCCGACCGTCGACTGCGCGCCGACCTGGTCGGCGAGGACACCGCCGATCAGCGGGCTCACGCCCATGGTCGTGGTCAGCCCGGTGTTCGACAGGCCCATCACCTGAGCACGGCTTTCGTCGGGGACCGCGATGGTCAGCGACGCCGTCGCCTGCATGAGCGCGACCGTGCCCAGCCCGCCGGACACGACGAACAGCGCGATCGACGCCCACGGCCCCGGCTGCAGGAAGCACAGCAGCAGCGGGACCGCCGTCAGCGCGGAAAGCGGCCCGATCAGCTTCGGTCTGACGTGTGCCGGCACCCAGCGCGAGTAGATGAACGCGCCGATCACGCTGCCGATCGGGTCGGCGGCCAGCAGCAGGCCGATGACCTCGGGGCCGCCGCCGGACGAGGCGACGTAAGGCGCCGCGATGCCCTCGTACACCGGCAGCAGGCCCATCAGCCAGGTGAACAGCAGCAGCGAACGCAATCCTGAGCTGGCGAAGACGATCTTCCCGCCCGAACCGATCGAGGCGAAGAACGACTTGCGCTTCTCGCCGGACGCCGCGGCCGGGCGTGACGCCAGTCCGAACCGGACGAACAGCGCCGAGACCACGAAGGTGACCGCGTCCAGCGCGAGGGCGATATGGGGTTCCAGCGCGGTCAGCAGGAGACCGCCGCCGGCGAATCCGGCCAGCTGTGCCGATTGGACGGTCATGCTGCGGATCGCCATGCCGACGACGAACCGGTCGCCTTCGAGGATCTGCGGCAGCAGGGCCAGCTGGGCCGCCTTGAACGGCGGATTCAGCAGCGAGACGGCGCCGACGAGGACACAAAGGACCCAGAACGGCAGTACCGGCACCGCGACCAGCGCGATCAGCAGGGCTCTCAGCAGATCGACGGTCACCATCACCGTCCGCCGGGGGAAGCGGTCCGCGAACCCGGTGAGGAAGATGCCGCCGAGCAGCGACGGGGCGTAGGTCAACGCGTAGGTGAGACCGGTCAGGGTCGCGGAACGGGTTTCGGTGAAGACGAGGACCGAGAGCGCGACCCTGGCGAGTTGATCACCGAAGATCGAGAAAAGCTCGGCGAACCAGAGCGAACGGAACTCGGCTACACCGAACACCTCTCGGTAAGTGACCCGTCCGGCCGAAGCCATGCTGCCCCCAATAGGGTCCTTATTACGCGACAAACTCGTGACCGAGAGTAACGCGGTCACGAGCTCGTCACGAAGCGTCATTCGTTCACGTAAGTGTCTCCTGACTGTTGGTGATTGGCTAGGTTCTTTCGCCGGGTTTCTGGAGTTGGAGATCTTTTTCGTGGAGGTACGACCGTTCGCGAAGATGTCCCGGTGACCGGTCGCTCGGCTCGGACCTGCGGCTTTCGGTGGTTTTGGGCCTTTCGCCGGGAAAAACCGGCTGCGGCCTCGTCACCCGGCTCGGGGATACAGCGGCGCGGAGGCGGGTCGTGGGCCCCCGGAGCCGCTTGTGTTCGCACGATGCGCGAAAGCCTTGCGACTCCGCTCCGCGACCGTCGAGTCCATCAGGCGGCACCGACTCGCTCCACCGAATGGATGATCGAGCGGCCATTCGGTCGAATGGCGGCTCAACCGTCGACCGCGAGCACTTCGCGGGCCGAAGCCGCCTTCGCCGCGTCGCGTTTGGCGACCTCTTCGCGCACGATCGGGATGACGTGACGGCCGAAGTCGATCGTGTCGCCGAGCATGTCGTACCCGCGCGCGGAGAGGATGTCGACGCCGAGGTCGTAGTAGTCGAGCAGGGCCTGCGCGACGGTTTCGGGCGTGCCGACCAGCGCGGTGGAGTTCCCGGCGCCGCCGGTCGCGGCCGCGGTGGGGGTCCACAGTGCCCGGTCGAACCGTTCCCCTTCGGCGGCGACCGCGAGGAGCCGCTGCGAGCCGGTGTTCTCCGGGTTCGTGAGCGAATGCCGCCGCGTCAGCTGCTTGCCTCCGCTCGTGCGGGCCTTGATGGCGTCGACCGTGCGATACGCCTTCTCCCAGGCGAGTTCCTCGGTCGGCGCGATGATCGGGCGGAAGGCGACCTGGATTCGCGGGACGTCGGTCCGCCCGGCCGCCTTCGCCGCGGCCTTGACGGACTCGATCTGCTCGGCGGTCTGCGCGAGCGGCTCACCCCAGAGACAGAAGATGTCCGCCTCCGCCCCGCCCGCCGCGTACGCCGCCGGAGACGACCCACCGAACGAGACGCCGGGGCGTGGTTGCTGCACAGGACGGACGTCGAGGACGAAGTCGGCGAAGCGGTAGTGCTCGCCTTCGTGATCGAAGGGCTCTTCGGATGTCCAAGCCTTCTTCACGATCTGGATGTACTCGCGTGTGCGTGAGTAGCGCTCGTCCTTGGTGAGGTAGTCGCCTTCGCGCTGCTGTTCGTGGTCGCTGCCGCCGGTGATGAAGTGCACCGTGAGCTTGCCGTCCGAAAGCCGGTCCAAGGTGGCGAACGTCTTCGCGGCGAAGGTCGGATACGAGACGTTCGGCCGGTGCGCCAACAGGATCTGAAGCTTGTCGAGCTTCGCCGCGACGTACGCGGCGGCCTGCGCCGGATCCGGCCCGCTGGAGCCGTACGCGAACAGCACCCGGTCCCAGCCGAAGTCCTCGTGCGCCCGTGCGAGGCGGAGCGTGTAGTCCCTGTCGAAGACGCCACCCGATCGCGGATGGGTCTCCGAACCGTCGTTGGTGCCTCCGATACCCAGGAATTCGACTGGCATCGCGCGTTCCTCTCGTCCATGTCCCCCGCTCGACGAGTACGCGCCGGTTCTTCGTCGTGGCAACGGGTTCCGCTCCTTGAGAACCCGCACAAGGCTCGGAATCCCGGCGTAGCTTCGGCTTCGTGAGTACCGCAGACCCGCCCTACGTGCTCGCGGTGGTCGGCGCCGGTCCGCGTGGGATCGGCGTGCTCGAACGGCTCGGCGCCAACGCCGCCGAGCTGCTCGGCGGGCGGCGGCTGGTGGTACATCTCGTCGATCCCTTTCCCGCCGGGGCGGGACGGGTCTGGCGCTACGAGCAGTCGCCGTTGCTGCGCATGAACTCCATGCCCGAAGACGTCACGGTGTTCACCGACGACACCGTGCGGATCGACGGTCCGATCAGGCCGGGCCCGTCGCTGATCGAGTGGGCGCGCCTGGTCCGCTCGGGCGGGATCGACACCGGAATCGACGACAGCCTGCGCGCCGAACTCGAGGCACTGCAAAGCGATCACTTCCCGACGCGAAGGCTGCAGAGCGCGTACCTCATCTGGTTCCACCGCAAGGTATGCGCCGAACTCCCGGCCGGGATAGACGTCGTCGAGCACCGGACCCGCGCGGTGCGGCTCGAAGACGGCGAGCCGCAATCGCTCTGGCTGGAAGGCCGTGCGGAACCCCTGAAAGTGGACGCGGTCCTGCTCACCGTCGGGCACCTCGACGCCGAACCGGACGAACGGGAAGCCGCGCTCGCGGACTTCGCCGCCCGCCATGACCTCGCCTACTACCCGGCCGGTTACACCGCCGACGTCGACTATTCGGCGATCGGACCGGGGGAAACCGTGCTGGTACGCGGATTCGGCCTCGCGTTCGTCGATCTGATGCTGCTGCTGACCGAAGGCCGCGGTGGCCGGTTCGAAGAGCAGGCATGCGGTGGGCTGAAGTACCACCCCAGCGGCGCCGAGCCCGTACTGCACGTCGGCTCGCGGCGCGGCGTGCCGTATCACGCGAAGATCGGTTATCGGCTGCGCGGGAAACCCGCGCGGTTGCCCAAGTTCTTCGACGCCTACGCCATCGAAAGGCTTTGCGCGGCACCCGGGCGGATCGATTTCCGCCGTGACGTCTGGCCGCTGATCTCGAAGGAGATCGCGTGGGCCTATTACAGCGAGCTGTTCACAGCGCATCCCGAGCGGGTGCGCATGGATTTCGCCGTCTTCGCCGACGCCTTCGCGGACGCCGTGCCCGGCGAACTCGACGCGCTGGTGGCGCGCGCGGTTCCGGCGCCGGACGACCGGCTGGACCTGGATCTTCTCGACCGGCCCATGGCGGCCAAGGCCTTCGGCACCGCCGAGGAGTACGGCAAGGAACTGCGCGAGTACGTCGAAGCCGACTTGAGCCGGCGGGCGGATCCCGAGTACAGCGCCGACCTCGGGGCGTTCACGGCGCTGCTGTCCGTGATGGGCCGGCTTCCCGCGCTGGTGCAGACCGGGCGGCTCGACGCGGTCTCTCAACTGTCCGATTTGGACGGTTGGTTCCTCGGCTTCTTCTCCTACTTCGCCAGCGGCCCGCCTCCGCGACGGCTCGAAGAACTGCTCGCCCTCCAGGAAGCCGGCCTCGTTTCCTTCCTCGGCGCCGAAATGCGTGTGTCGGCGGACGAGCAACGCGGGGTCTTCGCCGCGTCCGGCGCGAGCTTCCCCGGCGTGACCGAGGCGCGGACGCTCGTCGAGGCGCGGCTGCCCGAACCGAGCGTCACCAGGGCGTCCGATGTCCTTTTGCGACAGTTGCACGCCGTCGGCGCGCTCGGCGAGGAGACCGTGCTCGACCCGGTGACCGGCGACAGGCTGCTCGCCGGACGTATCCACACCCGTGTCTCCGACGGCCGGGTGCTCGACGGCGAGGGCCGTGCGCATCCGCGCCGGTTCGCCCTCGGGCCGCATACGTCCGCGCGGTCCGCCGGGGCGTTCACCCGGCCGCGGACGAACGCGCTCCCGTTCCGGCAGAACGACGTCGTGGCGCGGGAGATCCTGAAGCTGGTCGCGGAGGCGTGACTAGCTTTCCCAGACGCGCGAAGGCAGTTCCTTCCGCACGATCGGGACGACATCGGCGGCGAAGAGCTCCAGTACTTCCCGTGCCTCCCCGGATTCCAGGCCGTCGACCGAGACCGCCTGCACCTCGTGCCCGAACGACGCGTGGTAGTCGCCGATCTTGTCGATCACCTGTTCCGGGCTCCCGACCAGCGCGGAACCTCCTGTGATCTTGTCCTCCAGGGTGGTGAACTCCGACTTGTTGTGCTGATACGCGGGTGTCTTCATCAGCGCCTCGAAGTACGGCCGGTAGCCGTCCAGCGCCGCCTGCGACGTCTTCGCGACGTAGAGCCCGCCCGCGCCCGAACCGACGAGCGCGTCCGCCGGGTCGTGACCGTACTCGGCCCACCGCCGCCGGTAATGGTCGATCAGGTCGGCGTACTTCTTCTTGGGATGGAAGCCGTTCGCGGTGAACAACGGGTCGCCGAACTTCGCCGCCAGCTCGGTCGACTCGGCGCTCGACGCGCTTCCGTGCCAGATCCGCGGCCGCGCGTGGAACGGCCGCGGTTGCGTCGTGACGTCGGTCAACGGCGCGCGGAACTCGCCCTCCCACGTCACGCCCTCCTCCAGGAACAGCCTGCGCAGCAGGGCGAACTTCTCCGCCTGGTACTCCCACTGCCGGTCCTCTTCGAGGCCGAACAACGGGAAATGCCGGGGATCGTTCCCCTTCCCGATCATGAGTTCCAGCCGCCCGCCGGAAAGCTGGTCGAGCGTGGCGTAGTCCTCGGCGACGCGGACCGGGTCCAGCACGCTGATCACGGTCAGCGTGGTCAGCAGCCGGACGCGCCGGGTGCGTTCGGCCACCGCGGCCAGGATCACCGGCGGTGCCGAGGAGAGGAACGGCTCGCCGTGCCGTTCGCCGACGCCGTACGCGTCGAATCCCAGTTCCTCGGCGAAGATCGCTTCGTCGACGACTCGGCGCAGGCGTTCGTGCTGGGTCGGTGTCACGCCGGTCGCCGGATCCGGATGATTGGCGACGAGCGAGAAGAGTGCGAATTTCATCGGGTCTCCAACGGTTTCCGGCCGGGGATGGCGGCGAGCAGCTCCCGGGTGTAGTCCGCGCTCGGCCGTTCGAGGACGTCTTGGGCGGGGCCGAGTTCGACGAGTTCGCCGCCGCGCAGCACGCCGACGGTGTCCGCGATCTGCCGGACCACGGCGAGATCGTGCGAGATGAACAGGTACGTCAGGCCGAGTTCGTCCTGGAGATCGGCGAGCAGCCGCAGGATCTGCGCCTGCACCGAGACGTCCAGCGCGGACACGGGTTCGTCGGCGACGATCAGCTCCGGGCGCAGCGCGAGCGCCCGCGCGATGGCCGCCCGTTGCCGTTGCCCGCCGGACAGTTCGGCGGGTTTGCGCTTCAGCACCGAGGACGGCAGCGCGACCTGGTCGACGAGTTCCGCCGCCCGCGCCCGCCGTTCCGCCTTCGTGCCGACGCCGAAGGCCCGCAGCGGCTCGGAGATGACGTCCTCGATGCTGAACTTCGGGTTCAGCGACGCGTACGGGTTCTGGTACACGAGCTGGAATCGGCGCCGCAGCCGTCGCAGCTCCTCGCCACGCAGCGAGGTGATGTCCTCGCCGTCGAACTCGACGACGCCTTCGGTCGGCGTCTCCAGCCGCAGGATCATGCGCGCGGTGGTCGACTTGCCCGAACCGGACTCGCCGACCAGCGCGAGCGTCCGGCCGCGGGCGATGTCGAACGAAACGCCGTCCACGGCGCGGACGCTCCCGAAGGTCTTGCCGAGATCGCGGACCGAGACCAGGACATCGGAGGACGGCGGCTTCGGTTCCCGCAGTGGCGTGTCGGACAGGCTCGGCGCGGCGGCGAGGAGCTCCCGCGTGTACTTCTGGGTGGGCGCCGCGAGGATCTCACCGGTCGTGCCTTCCTCGACCACGGTCCCCTGGGACAGAACCACGATCCGCGACGCCCGGTCGGACGCGACGCCGAGGTCGTGGGTGATCAGCAGTATGGCCGTGCCCGCCTCGGCGGCGAGTTCTTCGAGATGGTCGAGGATCTGCCGTTGCACGGTGACGTCGAGCGCGCTCGTCGGCTCGTCGGCGATGATGAGTTTCGGCCGTCCGGCCAGCGCGGCGGCGATCAGCGCGCGCTGACGGAGCCCACCGGACAACTCGTGCGGGTACTGCCGTGCCCGCGCCTCCGGGTCGACGATCCCGGCCTTGCGCAGCAGGTTCACCGCCTCCGCGCCGGCGCCGCGTTTGTCGGCGATGCCGTGGATGAGCAGCACCTCCGCGACCTGATCGCCGATCCGGTGCACGGGGTTGAGCGACACCGTCGGATCCTGGGGGACCAGCGCGATCTCGCGGCCGCGCACCGAACGCCAGGCGCGGTCGGACAGTTTCGTGAGGTCACGGCCGTCGAAGGTGATCTCGCCGCGGTCGATCCGCCCGCCGCGCGGCAGCAGCCCGATCGCCGCGTGCGCCGTCGTGCTCTTGCCGGATCCGGACTCGCCGACCACGGCGACGATCTGTCCTTTGTGGATGGACAGATCGACGCCGTCCACCGCGGGCACGGATTTGTAGGAAACCGCGAGATCGCGGATGGTCAGCAGTGCGCTCACCGCACGTCTCCTTCGATCGCTCTGGACAGCCGGTTCGCGGACAGCACCACGGCCGCGACGGTGAGTCCGGGGAAGGTCGTCATCCACCAGGCGGTGGCGAGGAAACCGCGGCCGCCCGCCACCAGCGAGCCCCATTCCGGGGTCGGCGGGGTGGCGCCGTAGCCGAGGAAGCTCAGCGCGCTCACTTCCAGTACGGCGGTGCCGAAGGTGAGCGTCGCGAGCGCGAGCACTGGGCCGAGCGCGTTGGGCAGAACATGCCTTCCGAGCACCCCGGTCCACCGCACGCCTCCCGCGCGGGCGGCCTCGACGAACACGCCACTGCGGACACGCAGCACCTCGGCGCGCATCAGCCGGGCGAACTGCGCGAGATTCGCCACCCCGACGGCGATCGCGACGTTGGTCGTGCCGAATCCGAGCGCGGTGACCAGCGCCAGGGACAGCAGGATGGACGGGATCGCCAGCAGGACGTCGACGCAGCGCATGATCGCCGAATCGAGGGCACCGCCCCGGAACCCGGCGAGCAGACCGAGCGCGGAGCCGGCGGCGAGTGCGACGACGACGGCGATCACGGTCGCCTGCAACGAAAGCGCGGCACCGTGCACCACCCGCGCGAAGATGTCGCGCCCGGTTTCGTCGGTGCCGAAGAGATGGTCGAGCGACGGCCCCCGCATCTTCTCCGCGGGGACGCCGGCGAGCGGGTCCTGCCCGGTGAAGAGGCCGGGGACGAGCGCCGCCAGCAGCGCGAACGCCAGGACGGCGATCGCGAGGATCAGGCCCGGCTTCGGCCGGGCGCGCACGAGAACGTCAGGCATCGGCCGTCTCCCGGTGTCGGATCCGCGGGTCCAGCAGGGGATAGAGGAGGTCGACGAGCAGGTTGACCACCACGAACACCAGCGCGGCGAGCACGATCACCGCCTGCACCACCGGGATGTCCTGCGCGGTCACCGCCGACGACGTCACGCGCCCGAGGCCGTCACGGGAGAACACCGTCTCGGTGATCACCGAACCCGCGATCAGGTTCCCCGCGACGACTCCCGCGATGGTCAGCG
Source organism: Amycolatopsis sp. NPDC057786 (assembly GCF_042797905.1). Classification (NCBI taxonomy): domain Bacteria; kingdom Bacillati; phylum Actinomycetota; class Actinomycetes; order Pseudonocardiales; family Pseudonocardiaceae; genus Amycolatopsis; species Amycolatopsis sp. NPDC057786. Next base: position 17,935 of record NZ_JBHVKW010000099.1, on the reverse strand, counting down.
TCGGCACCGCCGCGTTGCGCAGTAAGTGTCCGAAGTGGACCCTCGACCGGCTCGCTCCTTTCGCCAGCGCGATCTCGGCGTACGGCTCGGCGAGCTGCGTGCGGAGGCTCTTCGCCAGTACCTGCCCGATGATCGCGCCGGTCGGGATGGCGAGCGTGATCGCGGGCAGGATCAGCGACTCGAAGCCGTTCGAACCCAGCGCGGGCAGCAGCTTGAGCTGGAAGGAGAAGAACTGGATGAGCAGCAGCCCGACCCAGAACGGCGGCAGCGAGATCCCCAGCGGTGGCAACGCGAGCAGGAGGTTGCCCAGCCAGCGGTGCCGGGTGAGGGTGCCGGCGAACGCGATCCCGCCGCCGAACAGGATCGCGAGTACCAGCGCGAATCCGGTCACCGCGAGGGTCGGCGGCAGCGCCGAGACGACCATGTTCGTGGCGTCGTCCCCGGTGGCGATCGAGCGGCCGAAGTCGCCCTGCGCCGCCGCGAGCAGCCGTTTTCCGTACTGCAGTGGCAACGGATCGTCGAGTCCGTACTCCGCCTTCGCGGCGGCCAGCTGTTCCGGCGTCACCGAAAGTCCGGCCTCGCCTCCGCCGAGTTTCGCGCTGACCGCGTCACCCGGCAGGAGGTAGAGGATCACGAAGGAGACGGTGAACGCGGCCCACAGGACGAAGACCGCCTGGAGGACCCGCCGGAGCAGATACCGCCTCACGATCCGGACACCCAGGCGTCGAACAGCTGAAGCCGGGACGACGCCTCGAAACCGACGCCGTGCGCGTTCGGCCCGTGCGCCAGCACCTGGGTCAGCTCGAACACCGGCGCCGAGTAGCCGTGCTCGATGATCGCGCGCTGCGCCTCCTCGGCGGCGGGCTTCCGTTTCGCCGGGTCCACAGTGGACGACTGGGCGTCGAGAGGCGCGTCGACCGGGTTGTCAGCGGGCAGCTTGCTGCGGTTGTTCGCCTTGGTGGAGAACAGGTTGCGCAGGATGTCCGGATCGGCGCGGGTGGTGTTGTACCAGAGATACTCGTAGTTCCCGCTTTGCGTGATCTGCACGCTCTCGGCCGTCGTACGCTGCTCGATCTGAAGGTCGAAGCCGATCTTCCGCAGCTGCTGCTGGACGAGTTCGAGCACGCTCTTGTTCTGGTTGAACACCAGGGAGAAGACGACCTTCGCGGTCAGCCGCCGCCCGTTCTTGGTGCGGATCCCGTCAGGACCGGGAAGCCAGCCCGCGCTTTCCAGCAGCGCCGTCGCGCCCGCCGGATCGTAGGCGAGCAGCGGCGACAGGTCGGCGTAGAACGGCGTCGCCGAGCCGAGAACGCTGGTGGCGGGCTTGTAGTTCGGCGTCAGCACGGTGTTCGTGACCTCGGGCCGGTTGATGCCCTTGACCACCGCCTGGCGGACCTTCTCGTCGGTGAGCACGCCCTTGGTGACGTTGGCGTGCAGGTTGAACACGACACCGGGGTTCGGGCGGGTGGGCTCGGTGAAGCCGTTGCCGGTGAACTGCGGTTCGTCGACCGGCTGGACGTCGGTGATGGCGTCGAGCTGCGCGGAAGCGAGACTTCCGGTGCGCACACCGGGTTCCGGCACGATCTTGTAGGCGATCTTGTCGAGGTACGCCTCACCCTGATGCTTGAACAGCGACGAGCCCCAGTTGTAGCCCTTGCGTTTGGCTAGGACGATTTCCTGGTTCTGCTTCAGACTCTCGAAAACGAACGGTCCGGAGCCGATCAGGCCGTCGCCCTGGCACCGCTGATCGGCGGTCTTCCGGTACGCGGCGGGCGCGAGGACGCCGAGCGACATCGTCGAGCTGGCCTGCAGGAATTGGGCGCTGGGAACGGAGAACTCGACCTTGACCGTCTTCGGGTCGACGACCGTCGTTCCCTTGTAAACGGCCAGATAGCCCGAACCGAGCTGCGATTTCGGGCCGAGGGCCTTGACCGCGTCGAAGCTCGTCTTGACCGCGGCGGCGTCGACGGGACTGTCGTCGGAGAAGGTCGCGCCGTCGCGAAGATGGAAGGTGAACGCGGTCGAATCCGCGTTGCTCTCCCATTTTTCGGCCAGCCATGGCTTGATCTCGCCGGTGGCCGGATCCTGGTCGGTCAGCGAGTCGACCAGCTGACGGCCGACGTTGAGCGAAGCGTTGGTACCGACCTGTTGCGGGTCGATGCAGTCGGGACTCGACGAGATCCCGAGGCGCAGCGTGCCACCGGGTTTGGGCGGCCCGGCGTCGGCACCCGTCGAACCGCCGGCGGAAGAGCAGGCGGTGGCGAAAAGTGCGGTGAGCGCGAGTAAGGAAGTGGCGGCGGTACGGGACACCGGGTGGCCTCCAGCGGGGAACGGAGCGCGCTTTTGCTTGCGCTGACCCGATTCACGCTAATCACGCCCTTGAGGCCCGCCCACATGCTGAGCCCGGCTCCCAGCCCGCGAAACTTCCCGGCTTTCCGCTTGACAGCCCCGAAAGTACGTGAAGGCCCCCTTCATGTACCTAGGCGCAAGGAAGGAGGCCTTCATGTACTTAGGGGTTTCAGCAGCGGTTGAGCATGTCCGTCAGCGCGGTCTTCTCCGCCGACTTGATGCTCAGCTTGTACTTGTACTTCACCGTGGTCCACATCTTCGCGTAGGTGCACCAGTAGCCGACGGTCGGCGGCTTCCAGGCGTCCGGCGACTTGTCGCCCTTCTCCTGGTTGACGTTGTCGGTGACGGCGATCAGCTGCGGCGCGCTGAGGTCGTTCGCGAACGCCTGCCGCTGCGCGGTGGTCCACGACGAAGCCCCGGTGCGCCACGCGGCGGCCAGCGGGACGACGTGGTCGATGTCCACATCGGACGCCGCGCGCCAGGTGGCGCCGTCGTACGGGCTGAACCAGCTGCCGGAGACGGCGGCGCAACTGCTGTCCTGCTGCACGTTCGTGCCGTCCCGCTTCAGCACGACCTCGCGGGTGTTGCAGCTGTTGCCCTGGTCGGACCAGTGCGGGAACTTGTCGCGGCTGTACCCGGTCGACGAACCGTCCGGCTTGACGGTCAGCGCGGCGAGCTGGGTCTTGGCGGTCGTGGTCGACGGGATGCCGGGGGGCGTCGCCTCGGCGACGCCGACCACGCCCGCGGAGACGATCGCCGAGACGGCGAGAACGGTGAAGGAGCGACGAACAGCAAGCGCAGTTGGCATATTGCTGCCTCCGTGTCAGGTTTGGGGACCTGGTCACCTTGCGGTACGGATATGACCCACGCAACACCATCGGATGACACTCTGCTGGCTATTCGTGAACGGAGGGTGTCACGAGCAGGTAGGACAGGGTGTCCGCCGCCGAAAAATCTTCGGAAAGTCCAGCTGATGGTTCTGAGCCGAACGGGTTAGTCCAGCCCGCGGACCAGCCGGAGGTCCTCCGTGTGCCGGTACCAGGTCCACCGGCTCATCGCGCGTGGATGGGCGACGCCGTCGATACTCGGCCGGGTCGGGATGCAGCCGAGCTGGAACGCCCGCGCGTAATGCGTCGAAGGCCGTTTGAACAGCGTCCCCTTGGTCACCCGGACCATCATCCCTGGGCCGCTCGTGTCCGGCTCGACCTCGATCGAGCGCGCGGGCCCGCGCAGCACGGTGTGCTCGTCGCAGTAGGCGACCCCGCGGATCATCCCGATCACCCCGCGCCCGACCAGTACCCCGCCGGTGTCGTCGCGGATCAGCGGCACCGGATCGACCTCGCCACGCAGGGCGAGCGAGAGGGCACGCAGCGGCTGCGTCGGCAGGCTCCAGATGCGGGCGACGTCGGAGTCCGGCGACGACGGCACGAAGCCGAGCGACACGCCCGAGAGCTGTTCTTTTCGTAACAGCCGCAGCGCGACGGCCGCGAGGTCCGCGTCGGTGCCCGCGACCACCAGATGATCGTGTTCCCCCAGCAAGGGGTCGATATCCGCCTTGCCGGGACGGCTCGGGACGTGCACCATTTCGACGTCGTCGATCTCCGGGAGTGTGGGCTCGCCCTCGGGACAGACCACCACTATTCCGCGCACCCGAAGGCCCTCCGTTACGCTCATGCACCGGCATTTACCAGCGCCAAACCACAAGTCGCCGAACACCTGGAGTGTCACATGCCGGCCATCGTGCTGATCGGGGCCCAATGGGGGGACGAGGGCAAGGGCAAGGCCACCGACCTGCTCGGCGACCGCGTCCAGTGGATCGTGCGTTACCAAGGCGGTAACAACGCGGGCCACACCGTAGTCCTTCCCGACGGGCAGAACTTCGCCCTCCACCTCATCCCGTCCGGGATCCTCACGCCGGGCGTCACCAACGTCATCGGCAACGGTGTCGTCATCGACCCCGGCGTGCTGCTCGACGAACTCGCCGGGCTGGAGGAACGCGACGTCGACACCAGCAAACTGCTGATCTCCGCCGACGCGCATTTGATCATGCCGTACCACGTGGCGATCGATAAGGTCACCGAGCGTTACCTCGGCAGCCGCAAGATCGGCACCACCGGCCGCGGCATCGGCCCCTGCTACCAGGACAAGATCGCCCGGGTCGGCGTCCGCGTGCAGGACCTGCTCGACGAGAAGATCTTCCGGCAGAAGGTCGAGTCGGCACTCGAGTTCAAGAACCAGGTGCTGGTCAAGGTCTACAACCGCAAGGCACTGGACGCGAACCAGGTCGCCGACGAGGTGCTGGCCGCGGGCGAGAAGTTCGCGCACCGCATCGCCGACACGCGTCTCCAGCTGAACCAGGCCCTCGAACGCGGCGAGACGGTGCTGCTCGAAGGCTCGCAGGGCACCCTGCTCGACGTCGATCACGGCACCTACCCGTTCGTGACGTCGTCGAACCCGACCTCCGGCGGCGCGAGCGCGGGTTCGGGTATCGGCCCCGGCAAGATCGACACCGTGCTGGGCATCCTCAAGGCCTACACCACGCGCGTCGGCTCCGGCCCGTTCCCGACCGAGCTGGACGACGAGTCCGGCGAGTACCTGCGCAAACAGGGCGGCGAGTTCGGCGTCACCACCGGCCGCTCGCGGCGCACCGGCTGGTTCGACGCGGTCATCGCGCGTTACGCGGTGCGGGTCAACGGCATCACCGACTACTTCCTCACCAAGCTGGACGTGCTGTCCGGCCTGGAGAAGGTGCCGGTGTGCGTCGGCTACGAGGTCGACGGCTTCCGTACCTACGACATGCCGATGACGCAGACCGACGTGCACCACGCGCTGCCGATCTACGAAGAGCTGCCGGGCTGGTTCGAGGACATCTCGGGCTGCCGCACCTTCGAAGAGCTGCCTGCGAACGCGCGGGCCTACGTCGAGCGGCTCGAAGAGCTCTCGGGCGCGCGGATCTCGGCGATCGGCGTCGGTCCGGGCCGGGAGCAGACGATCGTGCGTCACGAGTTCGTCTGACCTTTCATAGCGTCTCAGGCGAGTGAGGTCTTCACCGGCGTCGGGTTCCGGAACAGGTCCAGCACCGGGCAGTGCTCGTCCACCTGCCGCTTCAGGTTCTCGTAGACCTCCGCCCCCGCGGGCCCGCTCAGCTCGACCGAAACACGCACGTCGCCGAAGCCGGGGCGAGTCTCCGAGAACCCGAAGAACCCGTGCAGGTCGATGTCGCCGTCCACGGTCACCTTCACGCTTTCGAGCGGCACACCGAGCTTCGCCGCCCAGAACTGGTACGTGATCACCTGGCACGAGCCCAGCGAGGCGAGCGCGTATTCGACCGGGTTCGCCGCCGTGTCGGTGCCGCCGAGCGCGGCTGGCTCGTCGACGGCGAACGAGTGGTCGCGCACCCGCACGTCGACCCGTGTAGCGTCCCGGGGTTCAGCGCGTTGGCGACGCTGAACGAGACGGCGGCGTTGCGCGGGTCGGCGTCGACGGCGGTCTTGGTTCCTTCGATGACATCGGTCAGCGACATCGGGTCACTCCAGGATCGGGGGTTCGGACGCCGCCCAGGGTGGGCCAACACCGGAAACCGCGCGCGTGATCCCAGTCCGTGAAAAGGGAAATATCCTTGAGGCAGCGCCGTTGCCGTTGAACATGACCATCGGAGTGGCACTCCCGTCCGGGGACACCGCGGACGCCGTCAACATCGTCGACGAACTCATCACGCAGACCCGTCAGGCCGCCGACGCGGGCCTGACGTCCGCCTGGTTCTCCCAGCAGATGGAGCACGACGCGATCACCGTCGCCGCCCTCGCGGGGCGCGCGGTCCCGGGAATCACCGTCGGGACCGGCGTCGTCCCGATCTACCCGCGACATCCGTTGCTGATCACCGGCCTCGCGCAGACGGCTCAGGCCGCCACCGGCGGCCGATTCGTCCTCGGTCTCGGAACCGGCGCGAAGAACTGGCTCGAACCGGCGTACGGCATCGAGTACCCGTCGCCGGTCAAGCACCTTCGCGAGTACCTGACGGTTCTTCGGCAGGTGCTCGACGGCGGCGAAGTCGATTTCCACGGCGAGACGGTCCGGGCACACGCCAAGGGCTTCGCGGCTTCGCTGTCTGTCGCGGGGTCTTCGGACATCCCGGTGATCATCGCGGCGATGGGACGGCAGGCGCTGCGCGTCACCGGCGAGCTCGCCGACGGCACGATCCCCTTCCTCGCCGGGCCGAAAGCCCTTTCCGGGTTGATCGTCCCGGAGATCACCAAGGCCGCCGCCGGCCGTCGGGCGCCGCGGATCATCGCGATGGTCCCGGTCGTCGTGACCGACGACCCCGGCGCCGTCCGGGTCCAGGTCGACCGGCAGTACGCGTTCTTCCGCGACATCCCCTCCTATCGCGCGATCTTCGACGTCCAGGGCGTGGATTCCGCCGGTGAACTGGTGATCGCCGGGGACGAGGAGACCGTCGCGGCCGAGATCCGGCGGTACTTCGACGCCGGGGCGACGGAGGTCGTCGCGACGCAGAGCGGCATCCGGAACGGGGAAGAGCGGCTTCGCACCTGGAGCGTCCTCGGAGACCTCGCCCAGCGCTGACTCAAGTGTCATGAAAGGGGCGTTCAGGACATTTATCGTCCTGAACGCCCCTTTCATGACATCCAGGGACCCAGTGGCCTTGCTCACAGCGTTCGGATTGTGCATACTCGTGCGCATAGCGAACACAGCTGGAGGTCCCCATGTCCCCTGCCGCGGCCCGTTCGTGGGTGGTTCCACTCGCCTGGACGGCGGTACTGCTCGACGGCTTCGACCTGGTCGTCCTGGGTACGGTGCTGCCCGCCCTGCTCCGTGACCACGTCTGGGGCCTGACCCCCGGCACGGCGTCGGTGATCTCGACGTTCGGCCTGATCGGCATGATGATCGGCGCGATGGCGATCGGCACGATCACCGACCTCATCGGCCGCCGCAAGGCGCTGATCATCGCGGTCATCGCCTTCTCGGCGTTCACCGCGCTCTGCGCGATCTCGCCGTCGGCGTTCGTCTTCGGCCTGCTGCGCTTCCTCGCCGGGCTGGGCCTCGGCGGCTGCCTGCCGACGGCGATCGCGCTGGTCACCGAGTACGCCCGCAAGGGCAAGGGCGGTAGCGCGACCACCACGGTGATGACCGGTTACCACGTCGGCGCGGTGCTCACCGCCCTGCTCGGTATCTGGCTGATCCAGCCGCTCGGCTGGCGCGCGATGTTCGTGGCCGGCGCGCTGCCCGCGCTCGTGCTGGTGCCGCTGATGATCAAGTACCTGCCGGAATCCGAGTCCTTCGAGCGGGCGCGGGAGACGCAGGGGGCGTCGGCGACGCAGGTCGTCGGCGGGCTGTTCCGCGGCGGGCTCCTGCGCGCCACCATCGCGTTCTGGGTGACGTCGTTCATGGGGCTGCTGCTGGTCTACGGGCTCAACACCTGGCTGCCGGAGATCATGCGCCAGGCCGGGTACCCGCTGGGCGCGGCGCTCGGGCTGCTGCTGACGCTAAACCTGGGCGGCGTCGCCGGCCTGCTGGTCGCGGGCCGGGTGGCGGACAAGGTCGGCGTGCGGCCGGCGGTGATCTTCTGGTTCCTCGGGGCGGCGGTGTTCCTGGCCCTGCTGAGCGTGAAGCTGCCCGCTGTCGGCCTGTACGCGGCCGTGTTCCTCACCGGCGGCTTCGTGTTCAGCGCGCAGGTGCTCGTGTACGCCTACATCGGCAAGACGTACCCGGATGCGATGCGCGCCACCGGAATCGGCTGGGCGGCGGGTGTCGGCCGGGTCGGTGCGATCAGCGGCCCGATCCTCGGCGGTGCGCTGCTGACCGCCGGAATCGCGTACCCGTGGGGTTTCTACGCCTTCGCCGCTGTCGGGGCGTTGGGAGCGGCCGCGGTGACCGGAGTCCGCGCCGGCCGCTCCCTGGAGGAGACCGCTACCCCAGTTCCTTGAGTTCCTTTTCCACCGCGGCGAGTTCTTCCTCGGAACCCTGCACCTTCGGGCCCGTGAACCACTTGCGTGCCGAGGCGAACCACCACACCGCCGCACCACCGAGTACGACGAGGAAGGCGATTGGCGTGTAGTTGAAACTGTCGATGGTGATCGGTGATCCCTGCGGAAGCATGAACAGCACGAAGATGAAGCACACCCAGACCGTCGCGACGGTCCCGATGAGCTTCCCCCAGCGGCCGAGGTTCCACGGTCCGGGTTCGAAGTCGTCGCCCTTGCGCACCCGCAGGAACACTGGGATCACGTAGGCCACGTAAAGGCCGACGACGGCGATCGAGGTCACCGCCGCGTAGGCGGTCGCGCTCCACAGGTACGGCAAGGCGAGCAGGAGCGCGCCGCCCGCGGCCAGCCACACCGCGTTGGTCGGCGTCTGGGTGCGCTTGTTGATGCGGTGCCAGAACTTCGACCCCGGGATCGCGCCGTCGCGAGCGAAGGCGTAGATCATCCGCGAGTTCGCGGTCACCGACGCCATCCCGCAGAACAGCTGTGCGCCGATGCAGATCAGCAACAGGAACTTGCCGGTCGTCGCACCGGTCGCGTCGATGAAGATCTGCGCGGGCGGCACCCCGGTTTCGGAGCCGGCGGCGCCCACGTAGTCCTGGATGGCGAACGTGAGGCCGATCAGCAGGATCCAGCCGGCGACCAGGGAGACGAGGATCGAGTTGATGATCCCGCGCGGTCCGGCCTTCGCCGCGTTCTTGGTCTCCTCGGTCATATGGGCCGAGGCGTCGTATCCGGTGAGTGTGTACTGCGCGAGCAGAAGGCCCAGTAAGAAGACGTAGACAGGCGACGCCCAGCCGGTGTTGTTCACGAACTCGCCGAAGACGAACGACGCGTCCTGGTGGTTCTCGGGAACGATGATCAGCACCCCGACGATGACCAGCACACCCGCGAGATGCCACCACACGCTGATGCTGTTCAGCAGCGCGACGATCTTGACGCCGAAGGTGTTCAGCAGCCCGTGGATCACGAGGATGATCGCCAGCAGCAGGATCGTGTGGCCCGGCGTCGCCTCGAAGCCGAACTGCAGGTCGAGGAAGGCGTTGAGGAACAGCGCGGCGCCGAAGTCGATCCCGGCGGTGACGGCGATCTGCCCGATGAGGTTGAACCAGCCGGTGAACCACGACCACGCCGCGCCGTTGCGCGGGGCGAGCTTCGCCGCCCAGTAGTAGAGGCCGCCCGCGGTCGGGTAGCTGGAGCAGACCTCGGCCATGCCCAGCCCGACCAGGATGACGAAGAGGCCGACCAACGGCCAGCCCCAGATCATCGCGGCGGGCCCGCCGGTCTTCATGCCGAACCCGTAGAGGGTCAGGCAACCGGAGAGGATCGAGATGATCGTGAAGGAGACGGCGAAGTTGGAGAAGGCCGACATCGTGCGCCGGAGTTCCTGCGCGTAGCCGAGTTGGTGGAGCCGGGCACTGTCTTCGTCGGCGGGTTCTGCGGCCTGCTTGTCAGAGACATCCATCGGGCACCCACTTCAAAGGTATGCGGACAGACCATTGAGATCCGCCGAAATTAGGCCCGCCGACCTGCGCATGTCAAGGTCCCGTCAAGACCTCGCCCCCTCCGGACGCTATGAAAGGTCCTTTCCTTGCAAATTTTGCAAGGAAAGGACCTTTCATAGCGCTCCCCGCCGCAGCGCGAGGACGCTTAAGGGCCGCACCTTCGCCTGAACTGGTCACTCGGCGTGGCGGGCGCTACCGCGACACAGCCGGTGAAGTACATGAAGGCCCCCTTCCTTACGCCAGGCGCAAGGAAGGGGGCCTTCATGTACTGGGACCTCAGCGGCCCTGGAACGCCTTCACGGCCTCCAGCGCGGTGTCCGGGTGGTCCGCGAAGTACCCGTCGACACCCGCCTTGAGGAACGCCTCCTGCTCGGCGAACGCGTTGCCGTACTCGGCGGGGTTCGCCGACGAGCGCAGGCTCTGCGGGAGGAAGTTGTTCTCGTTGCGGAACGTGTACGGCCCGACCTTCAGCCCGGCCTGGTGCGCGTCGGCGACCAGCTTGGTCGGCTGCCCCAGCGCGCCGTTCACCACCGGGATGACCTGCGCCTTCTCCGGGCCCAGGTAGTCCGCGTACTTCGAGATCTCCTTCAGGCCCGCCGGCGTCACGAGGTCGGCGTACGTCCGCGGGTCACCCTTCGCGACGAAGTCGGCCGGAGCGCCGCTCGCCGAGGTCAGCTGCAGCAGCGGCACCCGCACCTGGCGCGAGAGCGCGATCAGGTTCGACACCTCGAACGACTGGATGATCACCGGCGCCTTCGGGTGGTTGAGCCCGTTGCGCTTCAGCAGCTCGACCAGCTTCGGCTCGGTCGGGTTCTTGATCGAGGAGAAGTAGGTCGAGTGCTTGATCTCGGGGTACGTCCCCAGTTCACGGCGCAGTTCGCGGCCCAGACGGCGCGTCAGGTCGATCACCTCCTGGTAGGTGGCGATCTGGTAGCGGCCGTCGTAGATCTTGTTGTTCGGCCGCAGTTGCGGGATCCGCTCGGTCGCGCGCAGGGTCTTCAGCTCGGCGAGCGTGAAGTCCTCGGTGAACCAGCCGGTGAACGACGTGCCGTCGATGACCTTCGTCGTCTTCCGGTTCGCGAACTCGGGGTGCTTCGCGACGTCGGTGGTCCCGCCGATCTCGTTCTCGTGCCGGGCGACGAGCTGGCCGTCCTTGGTGGGCACGAGGTCGACGTCGACCCAGTCGACGCCCTGACGGTAGGCGAGTTCATACGAGGCGAGCGTGTGCTCCGGCCGGTAGCCGGGAGCGCCGCGGTGTCCGACGATCACCGGACCATCGTGACCCTTCGCCAGCGCCGACACATCTCGGGTGCTCGGCTCGGCAGCGCCTGCCAACCCTGTGACGCTGAGTACGGCGAGTCCGGACAGGGCGAGCACGCCCAGGCGCTTTCGCATGGTGGGTAACCTCTTTCGCTTGAACTCGGGATACCGCGCAACCCTTGACGCAGGAGGCGTCCGGACGGCGAAGACGGACCGGCGGAGCGCTGACCGCCGGGTGAACGCCGGATGGAACCACCCGCTCGAGGACGGCGACGTGTTCGGGGCTCACCGGCCCGGTTACCCTGTGCGTCGTGCGCGTACTGGTAATCGGGTCCGGCGCCCGTGAGCATGCACTTGTCCTCGCGGTCGCGGAAGACCCTTCCGTCACCGCACTGGCCTGTGCCCCGGGTAACGCCGGCACCGCCGCGGTGGCCGAGCAACTCGGCGTGGACGCGGCGGACCCCGAGTCCGTCTCAGCCCTCGCCAAGCAGTGGCAGGCGGACCTCGTCGTGGTCGGTCCCGAGGTCCCGCTGGTGGCCGGTGTCGCCGACGCGGTCCGGAAGGCGGGTATCGCCTGCTTCGGCCCGTCCGCGTCCGCGGCCAGGATCGAGGGATCGAAGGCGTTCGCGAAGGACGTCATGGCGGCCGCGAAGGTGCCGACGGCGCACTGCGAGGTGGTCGACAATCCGGCCCGCCTCGACGCCGCGCTCGGCCGTTTCGGCCCCACCTGGGTGGTCAAGGACGACGGCCTCGCCGCGGGCAAGGGCGTCGTGGTCACCACGGACGTCGACGTCGCGCGCAAGCACGCCCTGATGCTGCTCGACGGCGGGCACCCGGTGCTCCTGGAGTCCTTCCTGGACGGCCCGGAGGCCTCTCTCTTCTGCTTCGTCGACGGGCGCACGGTCGTCCCGTTGCTGCCCGCGCAGGACTTCAAGCGCGTCGGCGACGGCGACGCGGGCCCGAACACCGGCGGCATGGGCGCGTACGCCCCGTTGCCGTGGGCACCGAAGGACCTGGTCGACGACGTCGTCGCCCGCATCGTGCAGCCCGTGGTCGACGAACTCGACAACCGCGGCGCCACCTTCTCCGGCCTGCTCTACGCCGGTCTCGCGCTGACTTCCGAGGGCCCGCAGGTCATCGAGTTCAACTGCCGGTTCGGCGATCCGGAGACCCAGGTCGTCCTGGCGCTGCTGCGCAGCCCGCTCGGCAAGGTCCTGCACGCGACGGCGACCGGCAAGCTCGCCGACCTGCCGCCGCTGGAGTGGGACTCCGGCGCGGCGGTCACCGTCGTGCTCGCCGCCGACGGCTACCCCGGCAAGCCGAGGACCGGCGACGTCATCACCGGTGGCGAACTCGAAGGCGTGCTCCACGCCGGCACCCGCCGCCGCGACGACGGTGCCGTGGTCTCCTCCGGCGGCCGCGTGCTGTCGGTGGTCGGCACCGGCAAGAACCTGAAGGCCGCCCGCAAGGACGCGTACGCGACGGTCGAGAAGGTCCACCTGGCAGGCTCCCACCACCGCACCGACATCGCCCTGCTCGCCGCCAAGGGAGAGATCGCCACCCCGGTCTCGTGAATTCCGGACGGAACCGCTCGGGCGGCCGCTGCGTCTAACCCGGTATTTCCTGAGAAGCTTAGGCGCTCGATACACCGGCGTTGGTAGCCTCGACAGGGCGAACGGTCACCGTGCGTGTTTCCAAGGGGTGGGGAATGGCAGCATCGAGCAAGGTCCAGGACCTCACGTCGGCGGTCCCGACGCCACCGTCGGTGGCCGACATCAGAGTCGACCCGTCGAAGCTGCTCGAAGTGGCGAAGATCGTCGAAGAGCAGGTCGACGCGTTGCAGGACAAGCTCATGACGCGGCTCGACCAGCTGCGGATCGACACTCCGGCCAACGACACCGTGAGCGTGCACGCGACCAGCGTCTGGAACGAGCTCGTGGCCGACGGCGACCAGTCGTACGCCGCGCAGGTCCGCGCGTACGTTGCCGGTCTGCGGGGATTGGTCAACCAGCTCCGCACGGCGGCCAAGGAGTACAAGACCAGTGATGCGGACAAGGCCGCCGCGTTCGGGGACCGTGGTGTACACCGGGCGTAGGCCTCGTGTGCTGGTGACCGGTGGGGTGCTCACCCTCGCGCTGGCCGGATGCGCCACGGACACGGGCGGGCAGGCATTCCCCGACGAACCGGCGCTGGCCTCGGTCACGCAGGGCGCCAAAGCGTCGGCATTGCCCGCCAGGCCCGCCGAACTGAGCCTGCAGGGCGTCGATCCGTGTGCCCTGCTCACCGATCCGCAGCTCGACCAGCTCAAGATCAACAGCAAGCCGCGCGCGGCGGCGGAACCGATCGACGGCCCGACCTGTGTCTTCGACTCGGACGCCGCGCAGCCCTTCCACGGCTATTACGTCCGCACGATCACCGCGGACGTCGAAGAGTGGTTCACCGGCAAGCGCCGCAAGAACAGCATGACGACGGAACCGACGGTGGTCGGCGGGTTCCCGGCCATCAGGAACCACCGTGACGCCGGCACGCCGGGCGACTGCGAAACGCTCGTCGGTGTCGCTCGGGGCCAGACGCTGGCGGTGCGGGCGGTGGCCGTCACCGCCGGCGCCTTCACCATGCCGCAGCTGTGCGAGATGTCCGCGCAGGCGGCCGATTCGGCTTTGCAGACCTTGAAAGCACGCAACTAGGGAGGGCGGCGTGAACGTTTCCGACCTCGCGGGCAGGCTCCGCGATCTTCGGTTCGACGGCTACACCGACACCGGGATCGCGACCGAGATCGAACGCTTCCGCAGCGGTGACGGCACCGGCAGTATCGGTATCGCCGTCGACGCGTTGAAATCCGTCGCGGGCGCGCTCGCGGACACCGACAAGACCCTGCGTGACGAGCTGGGCAAGCTCGGCGTGGAATGGCAGAGCGAGGCCGGTGGTGCCGCCGGTCAGGTGTTCACCGAGCAGGCGGGCTTCTCCCAGGACGCGAACTCGAAGGTCTCGCATTCCGCGGAGATGATCTTCGCGCAGGGTGAGGCCTTCAACCGGACCCTGCACAAACTCCCGGATCCGGAAGTGGTCCGGAAGGGCGCCGGCGGCCTGACCATCGGTGACGTCGTCCTGAGCCTCATCGGGTTCGAGACCGACCACGCCAAGAGCGTCAGCGCCGCGAACAACGCGCGGGCGCAGGCGCAGGAGGCGTTGAACGACTACGCCAAGACGAGCGGCGAGAACCTGCTGTCGACCGACACGCTGGCCGACCCGCAGGCGATGAACCTGACTCAGACCACGACGGCCGCCGGAGCGGGCGGCGGTTCCGCCCCGCTCGACCTGGCGGGTACGGCCACGGACCTCACCCCGGACGGCAGTGTTCGGCCCGCGTCGGCCGCCGTCGAGTCGAAGTACGTGCCGCCGGTCGCGCAGCCCGTCGGGAACCCGAAGGCGCCGTCCTACGACGCGCCGACCCCGGCCTACGGCGTCGCCATGGGCGGCGGGACGGCCCGCAAGACCGGTGCGTCGGCGCCGAACGCCGGGGCCACGGCTCCCGCGGCCGCCGCCCCGACCACGCCGTCCGGCACGTCGAGGCCCAATCCCGCGCCGGGTGCGGGCTGGGTGACGCCGAACCGGCCGTCCCCGCAGCCCGAACAGAGCAGGCCGTCGTACCCGGTCACCGGCTCGCCGACCTCGCCGCCCTTCGTTCCGCCGGGCGCGCCGAACTCCCCGAACGTCCCGCCGGGTCAGTCCACCGGAAGCGCGCCGCCGAACAGCACCACGTCGGCGCAGCCGGTCGGCAAGTCGTTCGGCACCGGCCCGGGTGTCGACGGCGCGCTCGGCAAGGGCCCCGGTTCCAGCTCGGGTCCCGGTGTCTTCGGCAACATCGGTGGTGGCGCGGGTGGCGGCGACCAGGCGCTCGGCAAGGGCCGCTCCGTCGGCTCCGGACCGCAGGCGCCGATGGCTCCCGGCAACGAATCCGGCCGCGGTTTCCCCGCCGTCCCGAAGATCACCGGCCCGGCCGCGGGCGACCTGGGCGCCGGTGCCGCGGCGCTCGGCGCCGGTGTCGCCGGTGGTGCGCTGAGCGGCGACCGGGAACGCGACCGCCGTCCCCGTCAGGAAGGCGGCGTGAAGCCGACCCGCCAGCTCCCGATCGGTGAGCTTCCCGAAGAGGAGGCCATGCGGCGCTCGGAGAAGATCGGCGCGAAGCAGCCGAAGCCCGAGTCGAAGTTCATGGAGCGTGCGGCCACCCAGGACGTCGAAGAGGACGCGGAGCACATCAGGCGTTACGGCGTCGATGACAAGGACCTGTTCACCGACGAGCGGCTGGTGTCGCCGGACGTGATCGGTGACCACGGCAACCGGGAAGCGCGCTGAACCTGTGCCGAACGACAACGGCAGCCTGGTGCTGTCCGCACTCGAGTTCGAAATGCTCTGGGAAGCCGAACGGCTGCCCGGCCGCCATGTCGCACTCGACGTGCCGAGCCCCGGAACGACCCACACGGAGCGGGCGGCGCTGATCGAAGAGGCCTGGGAATCCCTGCGCGCGCGAGGTCTCGCGCGGGGACACCAGGCGTCGGGCGAGCTGGTCGACATGCTCAACCTGTTCGCGCACCCGAGGGTCGCGATCGACGTCTGGGTGTGGACCGACCGCGAGATCAAGGGCCAGGCGGTGAGCGTCGGCAACCAGGCCTTGCTCGGCGTGATCGACTCCGGCCAGGTGTGGCTGATCCCCGCCAGGGAGAGCTCCCTCGCCGAAGCCGCGGTCTCGGTCGCGGGTGATCTCGGTCCCGGTGTCGGGCAGTCGATCAGCATCCCGCATGACGTCCTCGTCCAGGCCGACGCCGCCGCCCGCGGCGATGCGAAAGCGCTGGTCACCGCGCTGGAAGACCTCGACGTGCCCCTCTGGCAGGCCCAGGAGGTGGCGGGCATGCTGCTCGGCCAGGAGGCGCGCGGCCAGTTCGGTGTCGAACGTGCGGGCCGCGACGGCCGCCCCCGGCGCGCGGACAGCGTGGTCGCCTTCTACGACACGGACGCGGGCCGGTACCTGTTCCAGGTCGCGCGCAACCGGGACGGGCGGGATTGGGCGACCATCACCCCGGCGGACAACCAGTTGCTGGCGACCAGGATCCGGGAAGTCGCCGATTTCTGACTTGCCCGATTCGCGGTTTTCGCGAAGTCGATATCGGCGGGGTGGAAGTTGGCGTGGATACGCGCACGCCGCACTGCCGAGGTCTTAAAGTATGCGCGGGAACCGTCCTGATCGGCCGCGCGTCTGATCGGGCGGATACGAGTTTTTCCGTGAAGGGGATGACGAACCGTGCCTGTGTACGACCCGGAATCCATGGGGATCGCCGCCGGTCAGGTGGAGAAGCTCAAGGACGAGTTCGAGAAGACCAAAAAGGGCGTCACCGGGATGGATGACGAGAAGGAAAGCCCCTTCGGCGGAGTGGACGAGCACGGCGACGCGCAGGGTGCGGTCGGCAAGTTCAAACAGGGCGTCCACAACGAATTCGATTCGGCCGGTCAGCTGATGGAGGCCACGGCCTTCGTGCTGCGAAAGGCGGCAGGCCTGATCAAGGAGACCGAAGCGGTCCACGTGGACAACCTGAAGGTGCACGGAGACCTGTGACGATTCGCCAGGCCGGGGGCCGGAGAACAAGGGGGCTTGAGCAGTGGGTTTGAACGGTGTCGGCGCCGGGGTGCCGGACGGCTGGGGCGAACTGGTCAAGAAGGCCGAGCAGGTCGAAAAGGTGAACCTGGCCGCCATTCAGAACGCGTCGAAGCAGTTCAAGACGGCCGCCGACAACGCGGGTGACCACAGCGCGGCGTTGACCAACTCGACCCAGGCGTTGAACGGCGGGGTCTGGGCCGGGCCCGCCGCGGAAGCCTTCTTCGAGTACGTCAAGTCGATCACCCAGGCCGGGAAGAACGTCGAAGAGCAGCTGGGCAAGGTCGTCGACGACCTCGACCGTGTCCACGCCGATCTCGGCAACATCAAGACCCAGGTCGCCGACGCCTACAAGGGCGCCGAGGAAGCGATCAACAAGCGGAACACCCAGGCGGAGACGGACAAGAACGCGGCGATCCAGGCCGCCGCGCAGGCCGAGAAGGAGCACAAACCGGCGCCGAGCCCTTCGGCCGACGAGATCATCCAGAAGGCCAAGACCGACATCAACAAGATCGCCAGCGACGCCGACACCCGGGTCAAGGGCCTGCTCGACCAGGCCAACCAGATGATCCAGAAGTCGCAAGAGCTGATGAAGAAGGACATCGAGGGCGGCTACTCGAAGGTTCCGATGCCCGGCAAGGACGGCTCCGTCCCGAAGCGCACAGGCGGTCTCCACGCCGGCAGCGGTGGCGGCGGTGGAGGAGGCGGCGGCGGTGGCGGTGGGGGCGGCGGCCTCGGCCCGAGCGGTGGTCCGCCGTCGACGACCCCGCCCGGCAACGTCCAGCAGTGGATCCAGGAGGCCATCAAGATCCTGCAGGCCAACGGGATCCCGGTGACCGAGGCGGATATCCAGAAGATCTGGACGATCATCGAGAAGGAGTCCGGCGGTAACCCCAACGCCATCAACAACTGGGACTCCAACGCGGCGAAGGGCACGCCGTCCAAGGGTTTGATGCAGTGCATCGACCCGACCTTCAACGCGCACAAGCTTCCCGGGCACGACGACATCTACAACCCGGTGGACAACATCATCGCGGGCGTGCGGTACACGTTCTCGCGGTACGGCGGCTTCGAGGGGCACCCGGGGCTGAAGTCCATGGCTGGTGGCGGCGGATACCAGGGCTACTAACGGCCTCGTGAGTGGCAGGGACGGTTAGAACCGTCCCTGCCAC